>JALZBM010000094.1 GCA_030947385.1 Vulcanimicrobiota bacterium | reverse complement strand
GTGTCACCCCGAGCCGCACCAGTGTCACCCTGAGCCCGTCGAAGGGCCCCGTGGAGCGGCGGGACGAACCTGGTAGCGATGTCACGCTTTTTGCATACGTCGGTCTTTGTCAACGATATGAGCGAATCGATCGAATTTTACACCGGGAAACTCGGACTCAAACTCCTTGACGGCCCGAATCACTTTCCCGGGAACGCCGACATGGCGTTTGTCGGCCACGATTGGAACGCGTACATCGAACTCGTTTACGATTTGGAAGACCATCCGCCGTACACACTTGGTAACCGCTACGAACATCTCGCGCTCGAAGTCGACGGTGACCTCGAGAGCGTCATCAAAGATTTGCGCGAGCGGGGCGTCAAGATCGTCAAGGACGTAAAAAAATCGCCGAGCGGCGGCCGGTCCATCGCATTCCTCGAAGATCCAAACGGTATCCCGGTGGAGTTGCTCGAGCCGCGCCGCTAGCGGTACAAAAACGGATCGGCGGGCGCGGGAATTCGGCGATACGTCCTCACGTCTAGGCGCAGGCTACCGTCGTTTTCAACGAGATTCCCTCGCGCAAATATCCACTGACCGGCCGGTTCGGGAATCGCGCGCGCAAGACGTACGGCGACCGGCTGCGCGTCGGCGCGGCAACATGTCACGGTGAAGCGCACGAGCGAGGACCGGCCACCACTGCGTTCAAGCACGCCGGTAAATTCGAGCCGCTCGCCGGAAAACGCATCGTTCAAGGTCGTTTCACCCGCGGAATACGCTGGAGCCGGGGCGTTAAGAATGCACGCGCAGAGCATCACGAGCGGCGCGAATCGGAACGCGGCGTGCTGCTTATCGCGATGATGCCACCCCAGAGCCGACAGCGCTACGCAACATCCCCAGAGCGGTAACGTGAAGCGCGGGTTGACGAGCGTATTTCCGTGGTGTGCGGCAAGGAAACCGCAGGCGATCGAAGCGAGCAGATAGCCCAAGCCGTCATGACCGGCCGGAGGTTTTTGCCGCAGCAGCCGCAGCGAACGCAGATCGACGATGCCGGCGATGCACAACACGGCCGTTGCGGCCACCGGCGCGCTATGGCGAGCGGCCGCCGCCAGCGCGACGGCTCCGAAACCGCATGGAGAAGCAAATGCCGCAAGCGCCGCGGCGCCGACCGCCGCGACGATCGAATGACCGTGCGCGGGAATGCCTTGCGGCAACAGCGCAAACGCAGTCCCGGCGAGAAGCGCAAATGGCAAGAGCGCGTGCAATTCCGCAGCGGTACTAAACTCGGACGGTGCGCAATCCGCTTTCCCACGAAAAAAAGTTCCGACCGCATATGCGGCAATCCAGCGTGCGGCGGCGACGAACGGTCCAAACGTAAGCGCAGTCGCTGCCGCGACCGGAAGTGACAGTGCGCCCGGGCCATGGCTGCAGCCGCAGCCGAACAGGGCGACGGCGCGCGGGCCAAACGTGGGAGCGATGCGTGCCGCGAGCGTTCCGGCAAGAATAAACGGGATGCTTTCGAACAGGGTGCTGGCACCGGTGGCTAAAATCGCCTGCAGCGCCGGGCTCGGAACGATCGCCGCAAGCGCGATCGCGCAAACAATAGAGAAAGTTTTCATGGCCAAACTCACTGCGCCTCGCGGGACACAAGATTTCATTCCCCCGCAGACGGAGCGCTGGCAAGAGCTTGAAGCGCGCGCGCGCGAAGTCGCGCGCGCTTTCGGCTATGGCGAGATTCGAACGCCGGTGTTTGAATCAACCGAACTCTTCGTTCGGGGCGTCGGCGAAGCGACCGATATTGTCGAAAAAGAGATGTACACGTTCGCGGATAAGGGCGGCCGGAGCATGACGTTGCGCCCGGAGTGGACGGCGCCGGTCGTACGCGCGGCGATGGAGCAGAATATGTTTTCCTCCGGCCCGCAACGTCTCTATTATATCGGGCCGATCTTTCGCTACGAGCGGCCGCAAAAAGGCCGTTACCGGCAATCGCACCAGTTCGGCATCGAGTGCTTCGGATTCAAAGGTCCGCAAGCGGATTTCGAAGTGATTCAGCTCGCCTGGGAATTAATCGCGCGCTACAAACTGCACGGCGCGTCAATCAATATCAACAGTGTCGGCGACGCGAATTGCCGCCCGAAATACCGCGAAGCGCTGCTCGAGCACTTTCGGCCGCACGTTGCGGAATTAAGTGCCGAGTCGCAAAAACGTCTGGAGCGCAATCCGCTGCGGCTGTTGGATAGCAAGTCCGCGCAGGATCAACCGTTCGTCGATTCGGCGCCACCGTTTGAAAGCGTTTTGTGCGATGCGTGCCGCGCGCACTTCGAAGCGCTAAAAAAATACCTGACGGCGGCAAAGATTCCCTACGTCGTCAATCCGCGGATCGTGCGCGGATTAGATTATTACACCCGAACGGTCTTTGAAATCGTTTCCGATGCCTTGGGTTCGCAGAGTACGGTTTGCGGCGGCGGACGCTACGATGATTTGGTGGCCTCGCTCGGCGGTCCGCCGACCCCGGCAGTCGGCTTCGGGTTGGGACTCGAGCGCTTCTTGATAATGCTCGAAGCAGTCCACGCAGGTGCGGCTTTGCAACGCAGCGGCATTCAGTTTGTCGCCCTCGGTGCCGATGCCAAGGAGCGCTTGGTGCTGCTCCTTGCGCTCCTGCGCGCCACCGGTGGCGGCCCTTCATTTATGGACTACGACGACCGCAAGCTTGTTGCGCAGCTGAAGATCGCGGATCGTAACGGCGCCCGCTACGCGCTGATCGCGGGCGGCGACGAACTCGCAAGCGGCCAATTGGTCCTGCGGGACCTCGTCACGCGCGAAGACCGCCGGATTCCGCTCGCGCCGGAAAAAGACACCGTGATGGCGCTTGTGGAAGGGAGCCGGTGATGCCAGAAAATACACCGCCGGACGAAATCGGCGTTATTAACGAACTGCTCGGGATTATGAACGAGCACGACTTGGACGCGATCAAAGTCAAGATGGGTGCGCAGACGTACGAGCTGATCAAAGCCGAACCCGGAGCAACGGCCGGTGCACCGGCGCACGCAGCGCCGCAGCCCGCGGCCCCCACCGCGCCGCCCGTTTCTTCCGCTCCGGTGGCCGGCGCGAACGTGAAGAAAGTGACCGCTCCGCTCGTCGGCGTATTTTACCGCTCCAATGCCCCGGGCGCCGAAGCGTTCGTAAACGTCGGCGACCGCGTGCAAGAGGGCCAAACGCTGTGCATCCTCGAGGCGATGAAGCTGATGAATGAAATTACGAGCGACTACTCGGGCGTCGTCACGCGCATCATTCCGGAAAACAGTGAACTCGTATCGCTAGGTGAGGAAATGTTTTGGATCGAGTGATCGATATCAAAGGCCGCCGGAATTTTTCCGAGCTGCTCGAGGACCGCAAAGATTTACTGTACGCCGGTCACTATCCGGCACAAGTGGAAGCCATCGTGAGCGCGATGGTCAAAGCGTTCAAGGGCGGCAAGAAAGTGTTGTGGATGGGCAACGGCGGCAGCGCTGCGGACGCGCAACACCTTGCCGCCGAATTTAGCGGGCGCTTTTTGCGCGACCGTCGCGGCTATCCCTCCGAAGCGCTCTCGGTCAATTCATCGGCGGTTACCGCGATTGCAAACGACTTCGGTTACGAGCGTGTTTTTGCGCGGCAAGTCGAAGCGTTCGCAACTCCGGGCGACGTGGTCGTCGGAATTACGACCAGCGGAACGTCGAAAAACATCGTACTTGCATTGGAAGAAGCAAAACGCCGCGGGGCCGTCACGATTGCTTTTACCGGAAACGGCGGCGGAACCGCCGGCGAGATCGCCGACTTGAGTTTGACCGGGCCCGACGGCTATTCGGCAATTATTCAGGAAGTCCATATCACGATGGGGCACATCATCTGCGATCTGATCGAACAGCGGCTTCTGTTCGAGGCATGACCGCCGTCCCGTCTCTGGCTCCCCCCGATGCGCGCACGCTTTTCGACCGTATGCGCGGCCGCACGATTATGGTGATCGGCGACGTGATGCTCGATGAGTGGATCTGGGGCACCGTGACGCGCATTTCACCTGAAGCACCGGTGCCCGTGGTGGCCGTTAGCGATCACTCGTTTACACTCGGAGGCGCGGGAAATGTGGCGAGCAACTTGCGCGCGCTCGATGCGCAGGTGTATTTCGTCGGTGTTATCGGCAACGATCCATTGGCCGAACGCGTGCACGTATTGCTCGAAGACATCGGCGCGGGTCACGAAGGTGTGTTTCGCGCCGGCGACCGACCGACGACGCGTAAGACGCGCGTGGTCGCGCACAACCAGCAAGTCGTGCGTGCCGACTGGGAATCCACCGCGCCGCTCGCGGCGGCGGATCGTGCGCGGCTCGTCGATTTTGTGCGCGAGCACGCACCGAAGATGGACGCGGTGGTGTTGAGCGACTATGCGAAGGGCTTGCTCTCGCGCGACATCGTCGAGGCCGCACTGTCGGCGCCGCTCGTGATGGCGGATCCCAAACCGCAGAATCTCATGCTCTTTAAGGGCGTAACGTGCGTCGCCCCCAACCTGCACGAGGCGGCAAGTGCCTCCCGCATTGCGATTACGGACGACGCATCGCTCGAGCGTGCGGGCACGGTCTTGCTCGAACTCTTGGAATGTACGTATGTGGTGATCACGCGGGGCGAACACGGCATGTCGCTCTTCGGAAAAGACGGGCAGCGCGCGCATATTCCTTCCGTGGCGCGGACCGTCTTCGACGTCAGCGGGGCCGGCGATACCGTGGTTGCGGTGCTCACGCTCGCGCTTGCGGCCGGCGCGCAAATCGAGCTGGCACTGCAGTTGGCAAATTTCGCTGCGGGCGCGGTGGTTGAAAAACTCGGAACGGCAACCGCCTCGGCCGATGAAATTTTAGCGCTGGTGCAGCATGGCTTCGATGCCTGAACTTTTCGCGCCGCTGCTCTGCGCAATCGCCGCTACGGAGTGGCGGGAGCGTCTGCACGCACAAAAGCAAACGATCGTTTTTACCAACGGCGTGTTTGACGTCATTCATGCGGGACACGTTGAATATCTTGCGTGGGCGCGCGCACAAGGGGATGCCCTGATCGTCGGTCTCAATTCCGACGCATCGGTGCGCACCATCAAAGGGCCCCGCCGGCCACTTGTGCCGTTTGCCGATCGTGCGCGGATTCTGTGCGCGCTGCGTTGCGTCGATGCGGTTGTAGAATTCGGCGAGCGCACGCCCGAAGTTCTCTTGGATGCGATTCGGCCCGACGTGCACGTGAAGAGCGCCCAATATCGGGAGGAAGAACTGCCCGAACGCGCCGTCGTCCTCCAATACGGCGGCCGGATTGCGCTTGCTCCGCATCAAATCGGCCACAGTACGACGGATCTGATCGCGACCATTATCGCGCGATACGGTAGCGACGACCCGGATACGCAAACGGTCACGCGGTGAATGGAGGGATCCTACAGCCTCGCGATTACGACCAACGGTCCGGGCGAATTCGGCGGCTGGGTACGTCCACTCCTGAACGCGTTGTACGCGCGCACGCCGGCGGCCAACATTCACATTTTTTTCGTACCGGATGACTACGCAACGGGTAAAGAGTCCGACGTCGCACGTGCGACGTTCCCGCAGGCGCACGTGCACCCACCCAAGGTTTCGATGCGTGCGGCATTCGGGCGCGCTGCGGGTCTGCCGGAGCATTTTGACGCCGTGCAGTATTTGGGCGGCGATTTGATGCATGCCGCGCGTTTGGCGAAACGCTTTTCGGCCAAGGCGTTCACGTATAAATTCTCGCGGCCGCGCTATCGCGAAACCTTTGAGCGCGCTTTTGCGGTCGATATGGCCAACGTGGAACAATTAATCACATGGCGGACGCATCGCGACCGCATCGTTCTCGCCGGAAATCTGGCAATCGACGGAGCGCTTGTGGAATCGGCTGCGCCCGTGCAGCCCGGCGCGCCGGATGGCGGTATCCTGATCATGCCCGGCTCGCGGCGTCACGAAGTCGAGCAACTCATCCCGTTTTTCTTCACGATGGCGCTGCGCATGCACCGCGAGCGTCCCGATATTCCGGTCGCGTTTGGAATTTCGCCGTTCACGTCGCTTGAGGATGTCGGTCGCGCCGTTGTCGCCGGAGGTGATGCGCGCATGTTTGCAACCACGGGGGGGCTTCTGATCGAAGATGATGCGACCTACCTATTCGATGCGGCGGGTACTGCGCGATTTCCGGTGGTGCGCAACGCGCTTTCGGCAGCGAAGGCGGCACGTCTCATCGTGACGATTCCCGGTACCAAGACGATCGAAGTTGCGGCCCTCGGTAAGCCGATGCTCGCGATTACGCCGCTCAACGCACCGGAACTCATTACGATCAACGGGCCTCTGACGTACCTCGACCGCTTGCCGCTTTTCGGCGCAACGCTTAAGCGTAACGCCGTACTCGCGGCCTCGCGACGCTTCAAGTATTTTGCCCAGCCCAACATCGATGCGGGCCGCTGCCTCGTAGCGGAGTTGCGCGGGACGCTTACGCCGGGGCATGTCGCCCGGATTGCGCTCGAGCGCTTCGACGACGATGCATGGCTCGAGCAAAGCGGCGGTGCGCTCGCGCATCTGCATGCCGAGCACATCGGCGCGGCACAGCGCATGGCCGCCGGCATCGAAGAAGCAATCGCATGAGCGAGATCCAAATGTCGATCGTCATTGCAACCAAAGACCGGGCGGATTATTTGGAAGCCGCACTGCGCTCGCTCTCCGAGCAGTCCGGTGCTCCCACATTTGAAGCGATCGTTGTCGATAACGGCTCAACGGACGGAACCCCTCAAGTCGTCGAACGGGCGCGCGCAGCACGTGCGTACGAGGTAGTCTACATCTACGAAGCCGCGCCTAATCGTGGTGCGGCGCGTAACCGCGGCATTGCTGCTGCTGCGGGTGACGTGATCGTGTTCGTCGATGACGACGTATGGATTCCGCCGGGCTTCCTCGCCGCGCACTGGGCGGCGCACGCAGGTCACGGAACGTATGCGGTTTCAGGTCCGATCGTCAACGTGCCGTCGTACGGCGAACGTCCCAAGCCGGGGATCAAGAATTATTCGCGCGCGTTTTTGTGCACGTGCAATGTTTCGATTCCGCACGAGGCACTGCGCTGGGTCAAGGGGTTCGACGAACAGTTCGACCTTTATGGATGGGAAGATACCGAACTCGGCGTCCGGTTGCGCGAAAACGGCGTGCGCGCCAAGTTTGCGTGGGATGCCTTTCTCTACCACATCAAACCGCCGCAAGAACAAACCCTCGAAGTGACGCTTGCGAAAACGCTGGAGAAAGCGCAGATGGCGGCGCGTTTCATCAAAAAAAACCCCAGCAAGCGCGCGCGGATGGCGACCGGTGCCTATGGCTTCAATGTGCTGCGTGCCAAGACGCTGGCACCGCAGTGGCTGCTTCCGTTTTTTGCCGGCCTCGCGGCCGAAGCGCGACTGCCGCGCGCGGTTCGTGCAATCGCTCGCGCGCAACTGCTGGACGGCATGTATATCGCCGAACTCGAGCGCGGACTCCAGCAATAGCGCGCATCTTGCTCGTGCGGGTAGACGGCATCGGTGACGCGCTCGCATGCACGCCGCTTATCGCGGCACTCAAAGATGCGGGACACGTCCTCGGCGCGCTTCTGTGCACCCAAAACGCTCGAATATTTGCCGAGCGATCGTTCGAGAACGTGCACGTCGTGGAACGCATTCCGTGGCCGAAGCACGGATACACGGCGCAAACGTGGGATCCCGCATTGCGGGATGCTCGGCGCGCCGCTTACGATATCGCCATGGTTGCTTCGGAAGAGCCGCAAGCGTACGTGTTTGCAAAACACGCCGCGATCGCACGGCGCATCGGCTTTCACAACGGATGGCAAAAGCCGCTCAAATCCGGGTGGACCCGCAGAATGTTAACGGACATCATCTACCGTCCGGCGGCGCAGCCGGCGCGTCCCCGCCACGAAGTCCAGACCCTGTTCGAACTCGGGCGGGGCTTGCACGGTGAGAGCGCGCCCACGCGGGATCTGCGCCGGTTGCGAACGCTAGT
>JALZBM010000282.1 GCA_030947385.1 Vulcanimicrobiota bacterium | reverse complement strand
CCCCGGCGAACTTGCGTACAGCCCGGACGGTAAGACCGTCGCTGTTGCGAATCGCGGAGCCCGCACGATTACGTTGATTGCGACCGGTTCGATGCAAACGCGGCCGGCGGACGTCGGCCTGCATCCATCGGCCATCGCTTTTACGCGTGACGGGGCGCAACTGCACGTTGCGCTGGCGGACGAAGATGCCGTCGCAACGGTCGATACCGCCGGCGGCAAAACGGTCGGACGCGTTTCGCTTGCGCTCGGGCACTATCCGGGTACGTCGCCGAACGCAATTGCCGTCGCCAAAGACGGAACGGTGCTCGTAACGTGCGGTGCACTCGATGCATTCGCGGTTCTTTCCGGCGGCAAGCTACGCGGCTACATCCCGGCCGGGTGGTATCCGGACGGTGTGGCGCTGGATTCAACGGGCAACCTCGCATTCGTCCTCAATGGAAAAGGCGAAGGCAGCCGCGCGAACCCGGAGTTCAACCCGTTTGCGCGGCATTCACCCGGCTACATTGCAACGAATATTTCGGGCTCCGTTCGCAAAATCGACCTCCGCCCAGGCGTACAGACCGCTTCCGTTCTCGCGAATATCGAGAAGGCGACTGCAGCCCCGAGGCACACCGTGTTGCGACGCAACGGTCCAATGAAGCACGTCATTTACATCATCAAAGAAAACCGCTCGTACGACCAAGTGCTTTCCGACATGACCGGCGGCGACGGCGATTCAAAACTGCTGCTCTTCGGCGCGCAAGTCACCCCCAATCAGCACGCTATTGCCAAGCGCTTCGGGCTGCTCGATCGCGCATTTGCAAGTGCGCAGGTGAGCGCAAACGGACACAACTGGACGGACGCAGCGTTCGCGAACGATTATTTAGAGCGGTTTTGGCCTCCGGTATATGGCGGACGCCGCGACTTGTACGATTTTGAAGACGGCGCCGACGCATCGGTGCCGCACAATGGTTTCCTTTGGGACGCCGCCGCACGCGCGCACGTGACATACCGGAACTACGGCGAGTTCGTCACCTATACGACCGCGAACGGCGGACCCGTAAAAACGAGCATGCCCAATCTTGCGGGTCATACGTCGACCGCATATCCCGGATTCAATTTAGGTTTCAGCGATCTCGATCGCGTGAGTATCTGGTTGCACGAATTCCGTGGCTACGAAAAGAGCGGCAACCTCCCCGCGCTCGAAATACTCCGCCTGCCCAACGATCACACGGCCGGAACGAAGCCGGGTACCTTGACGCCCCAGGCCTTTGTAGCGCAAAACGATTATGCGGTCGGACAAGTCGTCGATGCCCTGTCGCATTCGACATTTTGGAAGTCCAGTCTGGTCATCGTCACCGAAGACGACGCACAAAATGGACCCGATCATGTGGATGCGCAACGAACGACTTCGTATATTGCAAGCCCGTACGCTCGAGGCGGCACCGATCACACGCGATACTCTACAGCCAGTCTCGTGCGCACCATCGAAGTCGCGCTTGGGATACCGCCGCTTTCGATTTACGACGCGCGCGCTCAACCGATGTACGCCGCGTTGCGGACCGTGCCGGATCTTCGGCCGTACACCGCGATCAAACCGTTGATCGACATCACCGCCACGAATAAAACGACGGCGTACGGCGCCGCGGAAAGCGCCAAAATGGATTTCCGCACCGAAGACCGCGCCGACCCCGATGCATTGAACGATATTCTCTACCGCAATCACGCGGCGCACACGCGGTGAACCCATTTCTGTTAGCAGGCACGTCGTTTCTTGCCTCGACGGTCGAAGCGGTTGAAGCCGTGACGATCGTACTCGCCGTCGGCTACACGCACGGCTGGCGGCCGGCGCTCACCGGGGCGGCTTGGGCGCTCGCAACCCTCGCCGTGATTTGCGGGCTGGGAGGTCCCGCGCTGATTCATTTCGTCCCGTTAAAAACGCTCGAACTCGTCATTGGACTGCTCCTCGTGCTCTTCGGGATAACGTGGCTGCGCAAGGCGATTTGGCGGTATAGCGGGCGCAAGGCACTGCACGACGAGGAAGCGATTTACGAACGTGAAGTCGCGTTGCTGCGCGCGGCGCACGAACGCCGAGTCGGTTTCGCCACTTCCTATAATGCCGTATTGTTGGAAGGGTTAGAAATCGCGGTCATCGTGATTACCTTCGCTGCGGCGGCCATCAACGGTTTACTGTGGTCGGCCGTCGGCGCCGTTGCCGCGATTCTTCTCGTCACCGCCGCGGGTATCGCGCTTCGCCGGCCATTTAGCCGCGTACCCGAAAACACGCTGAAATTCGTCGTCGGAGTCATGCTCGCTTCGCTCGGCACGTATTGGGCGGGCGAGGGGCTGGGCATCCTCTGGGTGTTCGGGGACGCATCGGTGCTGGCCATCATTGCGCTTTACGTGCTTTCCAGTTTCTTACTCGTGACGCTGCTGCGGCGCGTGCACGGCTTGCGCGCATGAAATTTTTATACGATTTACTCGCGGGCAACTCCCGTATTACGCCCTTCGGAGTTGCCGTTGCCGCGGTTGTAGCGGTGGCGCTGGTTCGCGCGCAACTCTATACCCTTGCGGCAGGCGCTTTCGTGGCGATCCTGCTTGCGACTCTTACCGCTGGAGTTTTGGAAAAAGAACGGTAGGATAGAAGCGATGGAACATCTGCTCGCCGCGCGCGCGCAAATGGGTACCTCACTTGCTTTTCATTTTATTTTTAGCGCGCTCGGCATCGGCCTGCCACTCTTCCTCGTTATTATCGAGGGCCTTTACCTGCGCACCGGCGACCGCACCTATCTTACGCTGGCACGAACTTGGTCGAAAATGATGGCCGCACTGTTTGCTATCGGCGCCGTGTCCGGTACGACGATCGCCTTCGAACTCGGCTTGCTGTGGCCGGTTTTCATGCAGTATGCCGGCGGCATTATCGGCATTCCGTTCTCCGCCGAAGGCTTCGCCTTTTTTATCGAA
>JALZBM010000093.1 GCA_030947385.1 Vulcanimicrobiota bacterium | reverse complement strand
CCTACTGGCGAAAACTCTTCGTAGAACGAGACAACGTCGATGTCGCAGCGGCGCGCGCCCTATGCCGCGAGATCATTACACGCGGCAGAAAGTAATCCGTGTCACCCTGAGCTTGTCGAAGGGCCGTGCTTCGACAGGCTCAGCATGACACATAACGGCAGCGTGACTCATACTCGCGTCAGCATGAACCCGTGTCACCCTGAGCCTGTCGAAGGGCCCGCGCCTCGACAGACTCAAGGGACGACACAGCGCGGCTTACTGGCCCGGGTTGCGTGCGTCCGTGCGTTCGGCTTGTAAGAGTTGCTCGCGGGCTTGCTGCATCAATTCGAGGGCCCGCACGCGATGGCCGCCGTAATCGCGTTGATCGCGTTGCAGGCTGTCGATGAGGCGTTCGAGATGACGGCGAACCTGCGTGATGCTTCGCAAACTGCCGCGCTCGCCGCGCAGATTGCCCGGATGCATCTGCGAGTTGATCGTCGCTCCGGTTTGCGCGTTGACGGTTTGAGCGCTTGCCGGAACCGCCAAGACGCCTGCGGATGCCCACATGGCGAGCGAGAAAGTTGCCGCGCCGAGCGCGAGGCGAATGTTTTTCATATGTGGATGGCTCCTTTTAATGCGGTGTGATAAAACCAGAGATCTATCATCGCAACGGAGCTATCATCTGCACCGGTTCCCATTTTTTGTCGTGCGCGCGCAATCTAACTTTGTATTAAGCGCGCTCTAAGGTCACTCTAACGAGCCGAGCGCGGCTTGCGCTGCAGCCAATCTTGCGATCGGAACGCGGTACGGCGAACACGACACGTAGTTCAGGCCGAGATGGTGGCAAAATGCAACGCTGGAAGGCTCGCCGCCGTGTTCGCCGCAGATGCCGATTTTTAGATCCGGATTTTGCTTGCGCCCCAAGTCCACGGCTTGCCGCATGAGTCCGCCGACGCCTTGGCGGTCCAACACCTGAAAGGGATCGTCTTTGAGAATCTTCTTCTCTAAGTACGTGGGAATGAACGACTGCTCGGCGTCGTCGCGGCTATAACCGTAGGTCGTTTGTGTCAAATCGTTCGTCCCGAACGAGAAAAACTCGGCGTAGCGCGCGATTTCGTCCGCCACGATACAGGCGCGCGGCAACTCGATCATCGTACCGATCTGGTAGGGGAGCGTACAATTATTTTGCTTTATGACTTCATCCGCAACGCTCTTTGCCGCGTCGTAGGTGGCTTGCATTTCTTCTTTCGTTCCAACGCCTGGAATCATCACTTCGGGGTGGACGTCGACGCCGCGCGCGCGTAGCTCGCATGCCGCTTCAAAGATGGCGCGCACTTGCATTGCGTAAATCTCGGGGTACACGATGCCGAGCCGGCAGACGCGCAGGCCCAGCATCGGATTCTGCTCGTGCAACTGCTGAACGCGCTTGAGAACGGCAGCCTTGGTTTTATAGTCGTCCGATTCGATTCCGCTTTTAACGCGCAACTCGGTCGTTTCGACGAGCAGCGTTTCGAGGGACGGCAGAAATTCGTGCAACGGCGGATCCAACAGGCGAATCGTAACGGGATAACCCTGCATTGCTTCAAGTATCCCGCTAAAATCGTCGCGCTGGAACGGCAGGAGCGTGGCGAGCGCTTCCGCGCGCGCCTCGGGTGTGTTGGCGAGAATCATCCGCTGCACGACCGGCAAACGATCCTGCTGCATGAACATGTGCTCCGTGCGGCACAGGCCGATGCCCGCGGCGCCCAGTTCGCGCGCTTTGCGCGCATCCGCGGGCGTATCGGCATTCGCCCAAACCTGCATCGTGCGCAGTTCGTCGGCCCAACTAAGAAATTCCGCAAGCCAATCGGGCAATTTTGAGGGTGGGTCGATGAGCGTTAATTTCTTTGCAATCACATTCCCCGTCGTACCGTCGACGGTAATCCAGTCGCCCTCCTTAAGGGTGATGCTGCCAAGACTCGCTAGCAGATTGCGACGGTCGACGTGCAAGTCGTCGCATCCGGCGACGCACGGTTTGCCCATCCCGCGCGCGACGACCGCGGCATGCGAGGTCGCGCCGCCCTTGGCGGTTAAAATGCCGCGCGCGGCGATCATTCCGTGTACGTCGTCCGGCGTGGTTTCGACGCGCACCAAAATCGTATCTTTTCCATCTTCTTTCCAGCGCTCGGCCGTGTCGGGATCGAACACAACCTGCCCCGTCGCCGCGCCCGGCGAGGCGTTGAGCCCTTTGCATGCGATATCGTACGTTTCTTGCGGGTCGATACGGGCGTGAAAGAGCTGATCGAGCGAAGACGCGCTTACGCGGCCGACCGCTTCACGCTTATCGATCAGGCCTTCGGACACCATCGAGATGGCGATACGAACGGCGGCTTCGGCGGAACGCTTTGCGCTGCGCGTTTGCAGCATGTAGAGTTTGCCGCGCTCGACGGTAAACTCCAGATCCTGCATATCTTTATAGTGGCGCTCTAGACGCGCCGCGATATCGTGAAATTGCTCGTAAATTTTCGGCTGGGCTTCTTTTAAGTCGGAAATTTTCTGCGGGGTGCGGATTCCGGCGACCACGTCTTCGCCCTGCGCGTTGACGAGGTATTCGCCGAAAAGAACGTTTTCGCCGGTATTCGGGTCGCGCGTGAAAGCAACACCCGTACCCGAGTCTTCACCCATGTTTCCGAATACCATCGAAACCACGCTGACCGCCGTTCCCCACTCATCGGAGATCTTGTTGTAACGACGGTAGTCGACCGCGCGCTTGGAGTTCCACGACTCGAACACCGCGCGGATTGCAAGCGTGAGCTGCTCGCGGACGTCTTGCGGAAACGGGCGTCCCGCGTGTTTTTGCACGATCTCCTTAAATTCTCCGACCAGACTCTTCCAAGTTTGCGCATCGATTTCGGGATCGTTCTGCACGCCTAGGCGCTTCTTTTCTTCTTCGATCCGGTCTTCGAACAGGTTCTTTTCCAAGTCGAGTACGACGCTTGAAAACATCATGATGAAACGCCGGTAGGCATCCCACGCAAAGCGCGGATTGTCCGTCAGCTTTTCCAGCGAGACCACCGTTGTATCGTTGAGTCCGAGGTTGAGAATCGTGTCCATCATCCCGGGCATCGAAACGCGCGCGCCGCTGCGCACGGAAACGAGGAGCGGACTGGCGCTCTCTCCGAAGGTCTTTTTAGTGTCGTGCTGCAGACGCTCCATAGCCGCATCGATTTGCGTTTGCAGTCCCTCGGGATAGTCGCCGCCGGATTTGAAGAAGCTCAAACAGGCTTGTGTCGTTATTATGAACCCTTGCGGAACCGGGAGGCCGGCACCACTCATCTCGGCCAGACCCGCGCCTTTACCGCCTAGCAGATCGGTCATCGAGCCGTTACCTTCATCGAAGAAGTAGACGTACTTGATTGCTGCCGTGGTCGCCATCTTAAAGACGCTCGCGAAAGTAGGCGTTGAGCGCATCGACACCGACGCGCTCTTGGCGCATGGAATCGCGCTCGCGCACCGTTACGCTGCGATCGGCGAGCGATTCGTAGTCCACGGTCACGCAGTACGGCGTGCCGATTTCGTCCTGGCGGCGGTACAGCTGGCCGATATTCCCCTCGTCATACTGCGTGCGAAACTGCAAACGCAGACCATGTTCGATGCTGCGCGCAAGTTCCACCAACTCCGGCTTGTTGCGCGCGAGTGAAAACACCGCAACTTGCTGCGGTGCAATTTTAGGATGGAAGCGCAGCACGACCCGCTCGGTTTCCTTACCGTTCGGATCGGCGCTCTTTTCTTTCTCGTAGGCGTCGATCAACATGGTGAGCGTCGTCCGGTCCATTCCCGCTGAACTTTCGATGAGGATCGGGGTGTAATGCGACTTCGATGCCTCATCGAAGAAGCGCAAGTCCTTTCCGGAGAGCGTTTGATGCGCGTCCAGATCGTAGGTGCCGCGGTGTGCGATCGACTCGAGTTCTCCCCAGCCCCAGGGAAAGAGATACTCGACGTCGATGCCGGCTTTCGCGTAGTGCGGACGTTCTTGCGGTGGGAGTTCGTAAAAACGCAACCGCTCGGCGCGCACGCCATAATCGGAATACCATTTTTTGCGCGCGTCCACCCAGGATTGGAAAACCTCCATATCTTTGCCGTCGTCGGGAACGAAATATTCGAGTTCGGCTTGTTCGAATTCGCGCTGACGGAACGTGAAATTTCCCGGCGTGATCTCGTTACGGAATGACTTCCCGATTTGCGCGACGCCGAAGGGCGGCTTCTTGCGCGCCGTTTGATAGATGTTCTTGAAGTTGACGAAGATGCCCTGAGCGGTTTCCGGACGGAGATAAGCAATCGACGCCGAGTCCTCCATCGGGCCGATGTGCGTTTGCATCATCAAGTTGAAGCTGCGCGGCTCCGTGAAAGAGCCCTTGCTCCCACAGTCGGGGCACTGTTCCAAATTTTCTAGATGATCGGCGCGGAAGCGGTGTTTGCACACCTTGCAGTCGATCATGCTATCGTGAAATTGATCGATGTGGCCCGAGGCTTTCCAAACCTGCGGGTGCATGATGATCGACGAATCGAAAGCAACGACGTCGTCGCGCATCGACACCGTTTCCCGCCACCACGCTTCCTTGACATTGCGTTTTAGGACCGCGCCGAGCGGTCCGTAATCGTAGAAGCCCCCGATGCCGCCGTAAATCTCACTGGACTGGAAGATGAAACCGCGCCGTTTTGCCAGCGCGGTGATCTCGTCCATGGTTACCCGGGGTTCGGTTGCAGCCGTCTGGGTCATCGGTTGCGGATTCGCGGGCCCTCTGCGGCGCCCTTTTCGCATTATTCGTTATGAAGGTTGGGAAATTTGTTCCCTAAGAATGAGCTGATTGCCACTGGGATCGATGACGCACACCTCGCGCGTCCCCCACTCGGTCGTCGCGATCCCCGGATTCATATACCGGTAGTTTTTCGCCAGAAGGCTCCGATGCAAGTCCTCGAGCCCGCTAACTTCAACGATCACGTGTGCCCCCGGAGTCCCGTCACCGTGATGTTCACTTAGGAAAATTCGTAGTCCGTCCCGCGAGATTCCCATAAACAGCGGCGCGCCATCATGAAAGCGATGTTCGAAATCAATCGAAAATTCAAGATACTCGAGGTAGAACTCGCGCGCCTTCGCGACGTCGAACATCCGAAGAATAGGGATCGCTTTCTGGAATTTTGAAGTCACAAAAGTACCTCAGGATGCGCCTTTCGGTTGGCGAAGCGCCGCAGCAATGCGGCGTTTCGTTTATTTAGCGGCCGTTTTATGTGCCTTCGGCTGAGTCTCCGCACGGAGTTGCCCGCACGCTGCGGCGATATCTCGGCCCATGTTTTGCCGCACGGTCGTCGGCACGCCGGCGGCATCGAGAATCCTCGCAAACCTCCAAATTTTTTCTTGCGCGGTCCCGCCGTACTGCGCATCCGGCGTTGTGTTGTATGGAATGAGGTTGACGTGGTAGAGATGCCCAGCCATCAGCCGCGCCAGTTCGCGGGCATTCTCTTCGCTGTCGTTGACGCCGTCGAGCATGACGTATTCAAAAAAAATCTTCCGGTTCGTTTTTTCGAGGTAGCGCTCGCAGGCCGCCATAAGCTCGGCCAATTTCCATTTACGGTTCACCGGCATCATTGCGGACCGGATCTCGTCGTTCGGCGCGTGTAGCGAAATTGCGAGATTCACCTGGAGGTGTTCGTCGGCAAACCGGTCGATTTGCGGTACGAGGCCGACGGTCGAAATCGTAATGTGACGATGCCCGAGCCCAAAGCCTTGCCCGTCGTTGAGCAAAGCGACGGCATTCATCACCGCCTCGTAATTATGAAACGGCTCGCCCATTCCCATAAATACGATGTTGGTAATTTTTTTGCCCTTCTCCGCGAGCTGCCGCGCGAAATACCGGGTCTGATCGAAAATCTCGGTCGGCTCAAGTTGGCGCGTAAAGCCGGCTTGGCCGGTCGAGCAAAATGCGCAGGCGTAGGCACAGCCGGCTTGGCTCGATATGCAGACCGTGTTCCGGTTGCCGTAAAATTCCATCAGCACCGCTTCCACTTCGGCACCGTCGCGAAGTTTGAACAGACCCTTTGTCGTCTGCTTGTCCGACGACTGTTGAACGACCACCGGCGAAACGGAATCGAACGCGAAATTGAGCGTGTGCAGTTTTGCGCGTAACTCTTTGGGAAGCACCGTTACGGCGGTGATATCCGTTAACAGTTCCTTCACGGCAGCCCGATACAGTTGGCCAAGCCGGTAGGGTTTGAGGTCGAGCTCGCGGACAAAAGCATCGCCGCCGGAAAAACCGGCGCGGCGCGCTTTTTCGTCGATCCATAGGGCCTGAGCGTCACGCTTCACGGCCGACAGTATATCACACGCTCGCGGGATCGGCTGCGACTACTCCTCAAAGAGCGCCGCTTGCTCCGGCTGCTCGTCCGGGGTGCGGGTCTCGGCGAGTTTTGCGCGGACCAGCTTGAGATCGTGCCACACGTCCCGCTTGACGCCTATCATGGTGTTGCCCGTTTGGCGCAAAACGTACGCCGGGTGAAACGTCACCATCAGCGCAATGCCGCGCGGGCCCTCAAACCAGCTGCCGCGTTGTTTGGTAATGAGGAATTTTGATCCCAGAAAACTTTTTGCAGCCGGAGCTCCGAGTGCTAAAATCACTTTCGGGTCGATGATCTCGATCTGTGCGTCGAGGTATTGCCGGCAGTTCGCCATCTCTTCGGGCTCGGGTGCACGGTTTTTGAGTTTGCCGTTTTCTTCAAGCGTGGGACGGCATTTGACCGTATTGCAAATGAAGACATCTTCGCGTGGCAGATCGATCGCCGCGAGCATTTGATCCAGCAGAGCTCCGGCCCGGCCGACGAACGGCCGGCCGAGGCGGTCTTCAGTTTCGCCCGGCCCCTCGCCGACGACCAGCAACCGCGCGCACGGGTCGCCCTCACCGAACACATTGTTGCGACGCGTATACCCGATCTGACATTTCCGGCAGGCGGCGGCAATCGTTGCCTGGCGTTCAAGCGCGCGTTCGCGCGCCGCACGCAATGCCAAACTCACGTCTGCCGCTCCTCCAAGATAACGGCCTGTCCGTAGCACATAACTTTCGTTCCCTCGGCGCCTTCAAAGGTTTGAAATTGCACGTTGATGATTCCGTTCGCGCCCATGGTTTCGGCGTGTCCGCGCATCCGATCCAGCGACTCTTCCCGGGCGCGTTCCGCATCCGTTAAATACTCGATCGGCGCAAGGCCGATAAACGCGCCGATGCTGCGAAACGTTGAACGCACGACGTCGCGCGGACGCGTCGCTTCGCCGTGTGCGTAGCCGAGCTCGGTGACGATCCGGAACCCGTCAACGCGATCGAGCGTCACGACGTTTTCGCGCGTTACCATTTTCCCGCGACGGCCCCAATTAAATGCCACGCCGAGTACGCGACGGCAGCGGCGATACAAAGGTAGATGACGTAACGGCCCGCGAGTGCCGCACCGAGCGCATAGTACCACACGAGGCCATGGTGTTTCATCCAGTACATGCGCCGCGAGCGCTGCTTGTACGCCTCCACGCTATGGCCGCCCGAGCTGCCTTGTCCGGTGTGCGTCGCAAATGCGGTCGGCACGAACCACGTTTCGTACCCCGCATCCGCAATGCGTTTGGCAAGATCGACTTCTTCATGGTACATGAAATAGCGTTCGTCGAACGGTCCGATCTCATCCAAGACCGAGCGGCGCAGCATCACGGCAGCACCGATAACCAAATCGACCCGGCGCTCCGAATTGTAATCCCACGCGCGCAGCCGCGAACCGTTGGCAAAGCGGCGCAGGAACGGCCATTCGCCCCACGCGCTCGACCGCAAGAACGCCCCGGCCCACGTATCGAACTCTCCGCACGATTCTGCGAGGCTACCGTCCGCTTCAAACGTCTTCGGGCCCGCCATCGCGCAGCGCGGATGATTATCCATGAAGTTGACGAGTTCGAAGAGCGCGCCATTGGTCAACGTTGCGTCGGGATTGAGCAAGAAAATGTAGGGAGCGTTTGTGCGGGCGATCGCGCGGTTTGCCCCGGCGCCGAAACCAAGGTTTGAGCCGTTTTCAAGGATGTCGATGCGCTCACCA
>JALZBM010000092.1 GCA_030947385.1 Vulcanimicrobiota bacterium | reverse complement strand
GGGCGGCATGGGCGGCGGCTACGATATGATGTAGTTTCCCCGTGTCACCCTGAGCTTGTCGAAGGGCCGCATGAGAAACAAGAAAGAGCCTCGCAAAAAAAGCGCGAGGCTCTTTCTTTTTGGCGCGGCTCTTCGGCCCTTCGACAACCTCAGGGCAGGCTTAGCTCAGGGTGGCACGGGTTGTTTACTTCTCGCCGGTCCCATGTTGGTTGCAGTGTGGGAGCGGGCCCCATTTTTCGGAATTTTTATCGATGGCGTCGATCATCGTCGTTAACGCGTTGCGAACGCCGTTCCAATCTTTGATAGAACCCAGATCGCGTGCGTTCATTTCCTCGTTTGCCGCCGCGGGCGGGCAACCGTTATTCGAGGCATCGATGTGTTGGGCAACCTGACGCAATGCGCATTGGAGAGAGTCGGGGCGTGGAATCGCGGGCCAAGTCATAGCGTAACCTCGTTTCCTGTACGTTCCTCCTAGCTTATGCGAAAGCGCCGCCCGCGCAAATGGGCCCTTCGACCCACTCCCCTACCGCGCGCAGAGCAAGTCGAGCGCGCGCGCAACCACCTCGGCGGCGGGCGAAGATTCGGCGGCGCGGGGATTCGCCGGCCCCAGCGTCTGGAGCGGGGCGATGATGCGGCTCAGCCGCGCCTGCATGGTGGGCGCGCGAATGGCGCGGTGGCGCTGCCGGTAGGCTTGGGTCAGTTGGTACAACTCCGTCGCCTGCACGAATTGTGCTTCGCCCGCCAGGAATTCGACCGCGGCATCGAGTGCGGCGCTCGTATGTTCGGGGTCGTCGTCACCGATCGCACCGAAGATGTGCAACGCTTCGGCCATGCAAGCGCGCGCTTCATCCACCTTGCCGCTCGCGCGGGCGGCGCTTGCCAGAACCGTTAAGAATGTCGCGAGCACGGCAGCGGCATCGAGGGTTCTCGCGATGTCGACGCTCTGCTTACTGCAATCGTACGCGCTGGCATAATCCTCGCGCAAGAGCGCGAGTTGCGCCATGTTGCCGAGCATGACGCCTTCGATGCCGCGTCTGCCGGTACGTCGCGCGCTTTGCAAACAGCGGTCGTACAGAACTTGCGCGAAATCGAATTCATCCGGACAGCAATCGGTTAATAATGCAGCGAGCGTTCCCGCAACGGTGTTTGCGCGTTCGCTACCGAGCCGTTCGTAGATCGCCATACTTTCTTCGTATGAAGCGCGTGCCTGCTCGTACATGCCGAGCGAGCGTTGCGCGATTCCGAGAACGGTAAGGCTCTGCGCGAGCGCGGCCGCGTCGCTATGCGTTCGGTAAAGGTCGACCGCGAGTTGCGCATCTTGCAGCGATCCCGCGGGATCGGAAAATTCGCTGACGATCGCACGCCCGATGTGCATCGCGGCGCGCTGCTCGGCGTCCAGGTCCGGCTCGCTCTCGAGAATTCGAGAGATCCACTCGCGGCCGGTGCGCAACTGCGCGTAGTGAAACCAAAAAAGCCGCAGCGATTGCGCGATCTGCACGCTGATTTGCAAATCGTCCTCCGCGAGGCCCCACTCCATCGCGGCATAGACATTTTCGGCGTCCGTGTGCACTTGACGCATGCGCGCGTCGGAATCGGGCACATTCGGATCGGCCAGCCGGGCCGCAACGCCTGCGAAGTACCGTGCGTGGCGCTGCTTTAAGGCTTGAAGATCGCCCGGATCGCACAGTTCTCCGGCAAACGCGCGCGTCGCTTCGAGAAACCGGAACCGTTGCCCATCCGGACCCGGCTCCGTTTGCACGAGCGACTTATCGACGAGCAGTCCGAGCAGCGCGACGGCTCCCGATTCCGAGAGCGGTGCCGTTGCACAAATCGCGGCGATTGCGCCGGCATCAAACGTATATGGAAACACGGCCATCCGCCTAAAGAGCAATTTCTCTTCACTCGAGAGCAGACAGTAACTCCAGTCGATGGTTGCGCGCAGCGTCTGCTGTCGCGGGGACGCCATGCGGTTTTGGGCGGTGAGCAATTGTAACCGTCCGGCGAGCCCCGCCGCCAGCTCCCGCGCGGACATGAGGCGCAACCGCGCGGCCGCGAGTTCGATTGCGAACGGTACGCCGTCAAGATGCCGCAGCACGGTTAGCACATCGGGGACGACCTGTTGCGCATCGCCGATGTTCGCGCCGACTTCGGCCGCGCGTTCCCGAAACAGCGCGAGCGATTGATCCGGTGGAAGCGGCGGCACCGTGTAGACCGCTTCGCCCGCAATTGAGAGCGGTTCGCGGCTCGTCGCGACGAGCCGTAGTTGCGGACAGTGTGCGAGCAGCTCGAACGACAACCGTGCGGCGGCTGCGACGAGATGTTCGCAGTTATCGAGAACGATTAAGTTCGGGCGGCTCTGCAGAAAACGCTCGACGCTTTCAAGTTCGCTCTTTGCGGAGTTCTGCGGTACGCCGATCGTTTTTGCCAGCGTGTATAAAACTTCTTCGGCGCGCACAGCCGGCGAAAGATCGACCAGCCACGTTCCCGTTTGGGGCCATTTGCGGCGGTGCTCGTGCGCCGCGCGCAGCGCAAGGCGCGACTTGCCGATCCCTCCGGGGCCTTTCATGCAGATGAGCCGGTGGGTCTCGAGCAGCTTGCCGACGGCGGCAATCTCTTGCGCGCGGCCGATGAATGACGCTATTTCCGCCGGCAGGTTGCCGCGCTCGCTGCGTTCGTCGTTCCGTGCCGCAAGCGACGGGTCGATGTAGGCGAGCGCAACGCCGGCAGACTCGGCAAGTCCCGCTAAGATTTGACGGTCCTCGGGTTCGTACTCACCCTGGCGCGAGGCGACGACGAGAAAGCCGATGAGTGCGCCACCCGCCATCATTGGGCATGCGATCGAACCGGCGGCCTTGGATTGCAACGCGCGCGGGTTGGCGGGCGAACTCGAGGACTGCAACCGGATGACGAGCGGATCGTCCGGCGGCACGGCGTCCAAACGTGAGTCGAAGGTGGATGCGGTCGCAACGTATTTCTCATCGTTTAAATAGATTGCGGATCCGCTCGCCTGCAAGTAATGGTCGATCGCTTCGAGTACCCGGCGCATCAGCTGCGTGCGGTCTTTAAAAGAAGGCATCTCGCGCGCCAACCGGTAGAGCTGCGCGCGCGCGCGCCGTCGGCGGCGGGTGAAAATGGAGTCGACCGCGCTTTCGACACGTTGGTGAATGGGACGGAATGCGAGCGTCCCGACTAACACGATGCCGATTTCCACCGCCGTCGTTGCGGCGCGCGAATACTCCGATATAGTCCGTTCGGCCCACCACTCGATCGATGCGAATGCCAAAACGACCGCCGTAGTAGCGAGCCAACTGAAATAGGCGTTAAGCCGCCTTCGTGACCGCCAAGCCGACGGGATCGCAAGCATCACCGACATGCCCTTAGTATAGCCGACTTGAGATACAGGCCAAATGGCGTATGAGGCCTGAGCCCGTGCGCTAGCTGGAAACCGACACTAGCCGTCGAAGTCCGGCCTTCCTTACGCCGGGTTTGGAGATTTCGCATGAAGGCCAGTGCTCAGCTTCCTGCCCAGCCGTTCGATTCGAAGGCGTTTTTAGACGCCGTCGGCGAGGGGCGCACGATTCAAAACTATCGCAAGAATGCCGTTATATTCTCGCAGGGTGACGCGGCGGACTCCGTTTTTTACATTCAACAGGGTGAAGTCAAACTCTCGATTGTGTCAGCGCGTGGCAAGGAAGCCGTCGTGGCCCTGCTCGGCCACGGATTTTTCTTTGGCGAAGGATGCCTGGCAGGCCAACCGGTGCGAATGGCAACCGCTTCCGCCATCGCCGAGTGTACGATCGTGCAAGTGCAAAAAAGCGTCATGATCCACGTGCTGCACGACGAGCCGGATTTTTCGGCGCTCTTCATCGCGCATCTGCTCACACGCAATATCCGGATCGAAGAAGATTTGGTCGATCAGCTTTTCAATTCGAGCGAAAAGCGTTTGGCGCGCATCCTGCTGCTGCTGGCAAACTTCGGCAAGGAGGGGCGTCCCGACGAAGTTATTCCCAACGTTAGCCAAGAAACGCTCGCGGAGATGATCGGTACGACCCGTTCGCGCGTCAGTTTCTTTCTTAACAAATTCCGAAAATTGGGCTTCATCGAGTACAACGGCGTGATACACGTCCATAGCTCGCTGTTGAACGTCGTCCTTCACGATTAGGGCGGCCGTCATTTCGCTCGATCCGGGCGGGAACTGCAGACGGGCCGTGAAACTTGCACATCCCTAGCCTCTCTCTGGAAGGAGCACGTCATGAACCCTCCCCGCATGTGGGTCCGGCCGCTCGTCATCGTGGCGCTCGTTGCCGCGATGCTTACCGGCACGCTGCGCCCCTCGTTTGCATTTTTAGATAAAACACGCTTTGTAGCGCACTTGGGTGTGGCTTATTTCTGCTTCCATCACTGGGTTTGGAACCCGTACAGAGAAGGCAAGTTTAGCAACGGCGCGGATCACCGCACCTCGTCGATCGTCAAGGCGGGTGTCGCTTCACTATTTGCCTATCACGAAGTCAAAGTCGCCGAAAAAATTGCGCAAAAGAGCAAGAGCCCGTTGCTGCAAAAAATCTCCGGCGGCTTGAGCAATCTCGATGCGCAGTTTGCCTCCGTCGGCGGCCGGCTCAAGTCCGGCCACTTCGATCCAAAAGACATCGAAAACCTTAACGGCGTAACGTCTTCGGTCGCCTCGGACGCCGCGTCGAACGGAGCGGCTATCAAGGATGTACCGGTTGCGCTTCCCGGTCAATAACCATCGCGGTCTTTAGAACCAACGCAATAATAAGAGGGCTCTTCACCCTCTTATTTCTTCTTTTTCCGCATGCCGTGCAAGCGCGCGACGATCAAGTGCTCGAAATTAAAATGCACAGCGCGGCGCTCGGCAGTTTTTGGCATCAAGATGTCCAGATTGCAGCCGCAGTGCTGCTACCCGACGACTATTACAAACAGCCGGACCGCCGGTTTCCCACAATTTATGTCTTTCATGCCTTCGAGGGTACGCATACCGTCACGGCCGAGCGAATGGCGAACTGGCAGCATGCCCAGCGTGCCGCGCAAACGCAATTTATCGTCGTGTTTTTGGATGCAAACGTGAATGGCGGATACCATGCCTTTGCGGACTCGCAGAATTATGGGCCCTGGGGTACGGCGCTCGTGAGTGAGTTTATTCCCATGACCGAGGGGCATTTCCGGACGATCCGGGATGCACGCGCGCGTTTCGTAACGGGCCATTCTTCGGGCGGATGGGCGTCGCTCTGGCTGCAGGTTACCCACCCCGACCTTGTGGGCGGCGTCTGGTCGATCTCGCCAGACCCGGTCGATTTTCACGATTTTACCGGACCCGATCTCGTGACCGAGCCGCTCGGTAATTTCTACCGGGATGCACGCGGCACCGATTACATCATGTGCGCGCATAAAGGATGCAATGCCGATTCGTTACGCACGATAGCGCAGCAGGAGTGGGGCGTCGCGCAGTTCGATACGTTTGACTCTGTTTTCAGTCCCAAAGGTACGGACGGTAAACCGCAACCGCTGTTCGATCGGAAGAGCGGCACCATCGATCCGGCCGTCGCAAAATATTGGGAATCGCATTGGGACATCGATCGCGTGCTCGCGCAGCGCTGGGCGCAAGACGGTGCAAAGCTGCGCGGGAAAATTCACGTATTCGTGGGTGATTCCGATACGTTCGGACTAGACCGGCCCGTGCATCTCATGCAAACGCAATTGCAAAAGCTCGATGCCGATGCGAAGATCACGTTTGTTCCGGGAGCCGATCACTGGACCGTCTTCAACGCTGAGGGCGGTCTTCTCGTCCGCATCCTGCGAGAGATGAGCGCTACGCTAGCGCCGTAACGCTAGTGTTTGAGCGTCAGCCAGTCGCGAAGGAACGGATACAGCGCAACGAGCGCCATCAATGCAAGGAAGATCGCGACGAAGCTGCGCCGCGGATTCGGCGGTTTCGTTGGTTTTGGCTTTTTGAACGGAACCGGTTTGCGATTCAGTTCCGTATTGATCCCGGACGGAAAATTTGGAAGCGGCATAGCGTTTAAGGCGACACGGTGGCCGCCGCCGTAATCTCCTTTTGTCCCGCTGACCGAAGTTCGCCGGAAAGCGGACGAAGCGTGTCGCGAACGTACGCGTTGTACGCGCTCATCGCGGAGTTGTACTCGCGTTCGTAGCGACGCGCGTACTCTAGGAGCGCGGCAGTCGGTGCGCTCGGCGTGCCAAACGTGCGGGGGAGGTCTTCACGCAGCGCTCCGGGTTTTTGAATCGAATCCTCGTCGTTGTGGTAGTCGGCGGTGAACGTATTGAACAGCGCCGTTCGAGCTTGCTGCGCAGCTGCGATCTTGGCCGCCAGCGCCGCATTGCCGGAAGACGCGGCTGCCGCCGTATCGAGCGATTTTTTTTGTGCGTCCAGGGCATTGAGAACGCTATTGATTTTTCCCGAGAGACTCGCTATTTTTTTGCTAAAGTCGTACGCGGCGCGGGCGCTGCGCGGTTGGTAGACGGCCTTCGGATTCGGCAGCACGACGAACGGCTGCGAATACGTGTGTCCGGAAATCGTCATACGCGCCGAGTAGCGGCCAGGCAGAACGACGGGACCCGTTAGCGGGCCGCGGTACTCTTTCTTCGCCGCGCCGAGCCAGCGCGTGACGCCGTCTTCGTGAAAGTCCCAGACGACGCGGTTGATTCCCGGCAGATTTGGAACGGCTGCGGGCGTGGGTTCGGGTGATGGTTCTTCGTCGGGGCCTGCATCCGGCTTGACGTTTCGAATGTGACGGATCACGTGTCCCTGTGCGTTCAAAATCTGCACTTCGGGCGCATTCGCCGCCGGTTTTGATTGATAGAAATCGACGATCGCTCCCGCCGGTGGATTTTTGCCGGCGTACCGCGTGTAAGCGCCTTCATCCTCGCTGTGATAGCTGTATTGGTAGGCGTTGCGAACCGGAAACAGCCACGATCCACGAGCGCGTGCCTGGGGTAATTGTTGCAATGCCGTGATGTTGTCCATGATCCACAGCGCGCGTCCGTGCGTTGCGATCGCGAGGTCGTTGAATTGCGGTTGAATCCGAATGTCACGCACCGAAACCGTCGGCAGGTTTAGTTTGAAGTCGGCCCAGTGCGCGCCGCCGTCGTACGAAAACCACAAGCCGTTTTCCGTTCCGGCGAAGAGGAGCGATGTATTGTGCGTGTCCGGACGGACCGCGCGAACGTACTGATCCGCAGGCAACCCGGCCGTGATTTTCGACCACGTCGTGCCGTAGTTGTGCGTAACGAAGAGATACGGAGCGTAGTCGCCGGAACGGTGCCGGTCGACGTTCGCGTACGCGGTTGCCGGATCGAATGAGGACGGCGCGACAATCTCGACGCGGCCGAACGGCGGCGCGGGCAACGTATTTTTGCTCCAATGCTTTCCGCCGTCGCGCGTGAGCGCAACGATTCCGTCGTCGGTTCCGACCCAGATCTGGTGGGGCGCAACGGGCGAACCTTCGATATCCAGAATGGTATCCGAATTTTCCGCGCTCGATACGTCGAGCGCGAGCGGACCGCCGGGAGGCTGTTGATGGCTTTTTACGTTAAGCGTCAGATCGGGACTGATCGGCTTCCAGTGCAGTCCGCGGTCCATCGACTGGAAGACGACGTCGCCCCCGATCCACAGCATGTGCGGATCCCACGGTGCAAATGCGATCGGCGAATCCCAGTTGAATCGATACTTGCGCTTAAACAAATCGAAGTTGTTGCGGTCGAAATCGAAGTACGGCATTACCAAACGGTTTTGGCGCGTGGTTTTATTGAACTGAGTGATGACGCCCGTTTGGGAATCGCTCATGATGATGTTGGGATCGGATGGATCGGGAACACCCCACATGCCGTCGCCGCCCGTGTCGCGCAGCCAATGCTCGTCCTTAATGCCTTTTGAGTCCAGGGAATTCGAAGGTCCGCAGAAGCCGTTGTTATCTTGCAGCGGCGCGCACACCCAATACGGATTTTCACTGGAGAGTCCGACGTGATACACCTGTCCGATGGGAAGGTTGCGCGAAAACGACCAATGCTTGCCGCCGTCCAGCGTGAGTGCGTAGCCGCCGTCCTCGCCTGTCATCATCCGGTCGGGGTCGTTG
>JALZBM010000281.1 GCA_030947385.1 Vulcanimicrobiota bacterium | reverse complement strand
TGCGCCCGTCGCGTTCGGATGATCGGTGCGAAACGTATATCCGGAGAGGTTCGTTTGCCAGGTCACGTTTGCGGGAGGCGCGGACGCTGCCACCGGAGCGGCCGACCGCTGCGCAGCGGGAGACGGCGGCGCCACTTGGCTCTGCGCCAATCCTGGCGCCAGCGCGGTTAGCCCCAGCGCGATTCCAAAACGCAACGTGGCATTATATACCGAGCGGATACGCTTCCTCGCCATGCAGTTTGAGATCGAGTCCTTGCTCCTCGGTCTCGCGACCCACCTTTGTCGCCGTAACCCGGTCGATTAGCCAAAGCATCCCGTACGTAAAACCAAACGCCCAAGCGCTGGCAATAGTGACGGTAACGAGTTGTTTTAAAAAGAACGACGTACCGCCGAGAAGCAAACCATCGGCGCCGTTCGCATTCCACGCTTTGGAAGCGAAAACGCCAAGCATGACGATCCCAGTAAAACCACCCACGCCGTGGACGCCCCACACGTCGAGAGCGTCATCCCAGCGAAGTCGATTTTTTAGGGCAACCGCGTAATAACATACGACTCCGGCGGTGATGCCGAATATCACGGAGGTCGTCGGAGAAACGTAGCCCGCTGCAGGCGTGATCGTTGCCAGACCAGCGACGGCCCCCGTAAGCAGCCCGACGAATTTCGGCTGATGACCATAGGCCCATTCAACAAGCATCCAAGTAATTGCGGCAAACGACGCGGCAATATCCGTATTTAAGAATGCGGAAGCCGTAACGGCATCGACTTGCAGTTCGGAACCTGCGTTAAAGCCGTACCAGCCGAACCAGAGTAAGCCCGTTCCAAGTGCGATGAGCGGGACGTTGTGCGGTTTATTCTCAACAATTGCGCGCCGGCCCACGTAGAGAACCGAGGCCAGAGCGGCAAAGCCGGCGGTTGCGTGCACGACGATACCGCCCGCAAAATCTAAGGTACCCCACTTTGCGAACGCGCCGTCGGGACTCCACAACATATGGACGAACGGAAAGTAAACGAAGATCAGCCAACCCGTTAAGAACAGGAAGTAGGCCTTAAAGGTTACGCGGTTGGCAAAAGCCCCGGTAATGAGTGCGGGCGTAATGATCGCGAACATCATTTGGTAAGCGATATGAACGATGAGCGGAATGCCGGACGTATTGCCCGTGAACATGGTTTTGAGCGTGACGCCCTTGAGGAAGAAATAGTAGGTAGGGTCGCCGATGATTCCGTGCCAGTCCGGTCCAAAGCACATCGAATACCCAAACGCGAACCATAGGACGGTCGTCCATCCAAGTGAAACAAAGCTCTGCATCATGATTGCAAGGACGTTTTTTCTCCCGACCAAACCGCCGTAAAAAAAAGCGAGCCCCGGCGTCATTAACATGACGAGGCTCGCGCAGATCAGCATAAAAGCGGTATTACCGATGTTTAAAGGGATGGGCGCGGCACTCATGCGGCTTCCTCCAATCGTTGCGCTGTACTTGGCCGCATTTCGATCTTTCCCCCGCTAAGCTAAGGTCTTGCGAACGGCCAGGGCGATCCCACCTAAACGGCCAGCAGGCGCTGCTCGTAAGCGTCCGCGAGTTGACGCAGTTCGGCAGACGATTCTCCGGTGAATGCCGGAGCATGCATGAGCGCGAGCGTTGAAATTTCGAGGTCCGCCAACGAGCGAATGGTCGGCGCCGTACTCGGCGTCAAGGCAGTAGCGCCAAAACGATCCTCAGCGCGAAGCGCCGGTTCAAGGATATCTCCATCCGTGATGTGCGCTACCTTTCCCGTGGCCGTAAAAAGATCTCCCGCGAACAGTGTCTTTGTCGTTTCTTCATATATTAAGCCGGCGTCCCACCCATGCGGCACGTGCGGGGTGGCAATGTATCGAACGCGTTTGAGGCCGATGCCGATGGTTTCACCGGATTTCATCCCGCGCGCCGGACGAATTGCCTGATCGCTAATTGAGATCATAACGCCGACTGCGCCGTGCGCAATGGTCGCCTGCGGCGCGGCCTCAAGCCATTGATTCATTGCGCCGCATTCATCCGCTTCAAAATGACCAAACATGATCCACCTCAACCGGGACGGAGGTAGGATGCGAGCCACCTCGGCGCAAACCAG
The DNA here is from genome assembly GCA_030947385.1 of Vulcanimicrobiota bacterium. GTDB lineage: Bacteria > Vulcanimicrobiota > Vulcanimicrobiia > Vulcanimicrobiales > Vulcanimicrobiaceae > JACRUB01. The sequence goes on along the minus strand of JALZBM010000281.1, from coordinate 891 downwards.
CGGAAAGAGCGCACGCATTCCCGTATGAAAAAGCAGCGGCTCTTCGTCGTCGATAAGAAATTGATTGAAAGCCATTCCGGCATCGGAAATATACGTTGAGATGCGATAGATTTTAGGCGCTATTTCGTCGACTCGAGTTTCCAACCCCAATGGCGTCACCTTCCTGGACTTTTGCTATGCCTTGTTCTGGCCTTGGCTGGGTGCGAAATCGTCCCTGCACCGCGCCCTCCAGTCGGAACCATCCAACGCGTAGCGCGAAGTGAGTATTTCAAAGTGTGCCGCAAATGGTGCATCCGACTTAACCGGCCTTTGCCTACACCTTGGCAATCGCCCAGGACGGCGTTTGCTTATCGGCACGCGTCCGGCCAGATCGTTGCTGGGAGCGCTCGATTTTCGTTTTGCCGCCGTCCGGGGGCGCTTCGACAGATCTTTTGCCACTTGGCTTACCGCCCGAATCCTACGCTTCCAAGTATTCGCTTTCGACCGCTATTTCCGGGGCACGTGTAACTGATGGTTATCTCTACGGCAACAATGAGTTCATCGATACGCAGTTGTTAAAATACTTGAAAATAGAGGACGACGAAGTCGTCGAGCTCGTGCGGTGCGAGTCCAGCATGCTTGAAGCTGATGAAAAACGAATGCGGCCCGGTTTCAAATGCGCGCTCATTAGCGGACTGTACAATCGGGCCAGCCGGTCGTGCACGCACTCGTCCGGCGTGATGAAAAAAGGAGAGGGGCCCGCTACGGAGTGGACCGCACCCTAATTAGCAGTTTTTCGCGAATGGGGATGCGAAACCGTTGCCGCCCGTGTCGCCGGGTGCGCAGTCGTCCAAGTCGCCCACGGTTGTCGAGACAAAACCCGATGCCTCGTCGTAAAGCGACAATTCAATG
>JALZBM010000280.1 GCA_030947385.1 Vulcanimicrobiota bacterium | reverse complement strand
GAACGTGAGCGACATCGCACCAATCGATATCCGGACGGCGCAATGCATCGGCGACGGTAGCTCCGGCATTGAATTGTTGTGCGCCGATATTTTTTTGATTGACCCGCGTTGTTTCAACGGCGCGCAAACCCTGCTGCAATGCGGCTTTGCGCGTTTCGAACGCTTCGTAATCCGCGTCGCTCACAAGGCCGATGCGCCGCCCGATCGGCGTCAAACGAGAGTCGGCATTGTCGTGCCGCAGGATGACGCGATGTTCGGCGCGCGAGGTCAACATGCGATACGGTTCGTCCACGCCTTTGGTCACCAAATCGTCGATCATCGTCCCGATATACGCATCCCCGCGCCCAAGTCGCATCGGTGCGTGGCCCTTTGCCGCTAGCGCCGCATTGATGCCGGCAACCAGACCTTGCGCGGCCGCTTCCTCGTAGCCCGACGTGCCGTTGATCTGCCCGCAGTGATACAGGCCGCTGACCCGCCGCGTTTCCAGCGTGTCCGTCACCTGCGTGGGCGGCACCATGTCGTACTCGACGGCATACCCCGGCCGCAGCATCGCGCACTCTTCAAGGCCCGGTAACGTGCGTAACATCTCGATTTGAATTTCCGCCGGCAAGGACGTCGAAAATCCGCCGACATAGAGCGTCGGCTCGGTCCAGCCTTCGGGTTCGATGAAGATTTGGTGCGTGGGGTTGTGGGCGAACTTGGTAACCTTGTCTTCGATTGACGGGCAGTAGCGCGGCCCGATCCCCTCGATTAAGTCCAGCCCATAGAGAGGCGAATACTTAAGGTTATCGCGCACGAGATCGTGCGTACGTTCGTTGGTGAGCGTTAGGAAACACGACAGCTGCGGCCCGGCGAACTCACGCGGACTGCGGTAGGAGAAGGGCAACGGCACGGCGCTCGGACGCTGCTCGTCCATCGCATCGTAGGCCACCGTGGCTTTATCGATGCGCGGCGGCGTGCCGGTTTTGAGGCGCTGCGTGGGAAAACCGAGTTCGCGCAATGCGTGGGAAAGGCCGATTGCAGGCGGTTCCCCGAAGCGGCCTTCGCTCTGCACGACCGAACCCCGGAACGTCTTACCGCCCAAGAACGTGCCCGTGGCAAGGACGACGCGATGCGCGAAATAGGTCTGGCCATCGGCACAAGCCACACCTCGCACCGCTCCGGCCTGCACGATTAGGCCTTCGACCAGCCCCATCTGAATGCGAAGGCCCCGCTGAGCGCGCAACGTTGTAACCGCCAAACGTCCGTAGGCGGGTTTGTCCGCGAGCGCCCGAAGTGCGCGCACCGCCGGTCCTTTGGACTCATTGAGCATGCGAACGTGTACGGAGCATTGGTCGATCAGCCGCCCCATCTCGCCGCCGAGCGCATCGATCTCCCGCACCAACTGGCCCTTCGCGCTGCCGCCGATCGAGGGATTGCACGATAGCGTGCAAATCCGCTCGGGATCGCCCGTGAGAAGCATGGTAGGCACGCCGAGACGGGCTGCCGCCAACGCCGCTTCCACGCCTGCGTGGCCGCCGCCGACGACGATTACGCCGGCATCGTCCGGCCGCATCGAAATTGCCATCGTCCTATCTTACCAAACACCGGTTCGAAATTCGCGCGCGAGCATTCCGTAAGCCTCAAGATCCGCAAACGTGCCGTCGTCCGCGGGAAAGCCCTCTCGAAACGTGCCCTCCCGAACGAATCCGCACGATTCGTAGAGTTTGCGAGCCGGTTCGTTCGCGCTCACGAATTCCAAGCAGAGCCGGTGCGCTTTGCGTTCCTCAAAGGCAAAGCGTTTTGCGAATTCTGTCATGAAGCGGCCCGCGCCGGCGCGGGGCTGCGTCGCAATAAGCAACGACAGTTCGGCGATCGCCCAATTTTTTGCAATGCTGCGCAGCCGCAATATGCCGGCGCGCGCGCCATTCATTTCTAAAATGAGGTGCAGCATATCGCCGTCCGCAAGCGCGCGCACAAGCTGTTTGCGATCCGGCGCGCGCAAAAACGAACGCGCGTGCGGCAGCGCAAAACACGCGAGAATAAAGTCGACGTCCTCCTGCGTTGCAAGCCGCATCGCATAAGCGTTATTTTCCAATGCAGAACCGCGAAAAAATACCCGTCAATAATTCTTCGGTAACGCTTTCGCCCGTGAGTTGTCCGAGCGCGCCGAATGCCTCTTGCACGTCGGGCGCGATTAAATCGAGGGGCGCGTTTGATGCAATGGTTTCCAATGCAAGCAACAGCGATTGCAAGGCGCGCGCGGCGGCATCGGATTCGCGTAAAGATGCGAGGTACGGGCGCTGCAAATCCGGTGCCTCCCCGTGCCAGGCGCGCTCGGCAATCGCGGTCCGAATGGCTTCAAGGGTCGCGTGGTCGCGCACGCTCCCGTGGACGGCCGCCGCAAACTGTGCGGCGTCAAACCCGGCCGCTCCGAGATCGGCTTTATTAAAAAAGACGACGCGGTCGCGGTCCCGCGTTTGTTGCAACACCGAAAGTTCGGCGTCGCCGAGCGGCCGCGATCCGTCGATGACGGCAATAACAACCCGCGCCGCGCCGAGGACACGCTGCGTTCGCTCCATGCCTGCGGCTTCCAAGATATCGGCTTCGCTCCGCAACCCGGCCGTATCCGTCAATCGCACGCGCACGCCGTCGATCGTAATCGATTCCTCGATTGTGTCGCGGGTCGTCCCGGCAATATCCGAGACCAGCGCGCGATCTTCGCCAAGTAATGCGTTGAGCAACGAGGACTTGCCCGCATTCGGCGGACCGACGATCGCGACGAGAACACCGTCGCGCGCAAGCCGTCCTATCTCGCCATCGCCTAAGAGCGTTTGCAAGGCGCCGATGATCTCGCCGAATTCTGCGCGCAGCGTCTCGCGGCGTGGTTCGGCAACTTCATCCGGATAGTCAATCGATGCTGCCAGTTCTTCGAGCAAACGTGCGAGCCGCTCGCGCAAGCCGCGAATTTCGTTCGCGAGCGCGCTGCCCATATTTGCCAGCGCCGCGCGCGCCGCGGAGCGGTGTTCTGCCT
>JALZBM010000091.1 GCA_030947385.1 Vulcanimicrobiota bacterium | reverse complement strand
ACGCTGCACCGCCAAACTTTTCGTACTCCGCGTAATCCACCCGATCTCACCCTGAGCGTGTCGAAGGGTCGCGGGGTTTCCAGGTAAAGTCGGCGAGCTTGAGCCGGAAGAGCAACTCTTGACCGAGCATCGGATCCCGGCTCGAAATCTGCGTCGCATGCATGCTCCGAAAGCCCAACCTATCCAGCAGCGTGATGCTGCGCACGTTTCCACCGAAGCAGTGCGCTTCGAGTGTTTCCAAACCCCAATCGACAAAACCCATCGTGCACAGAATTCCGACCGCCTCGATTGCATAGCCCTTTGACCAATGTGGCTTGCCCATCCAATAACTGATGTTGCCGGTCGTCGAAGACTCCAAGTGCAGACGGACCATACCGACCGCCTCGCCCGTGTCGCGGCGGGCGATAATGTAATTGTGCTCGACATCGCGTGTCGTAAACATTTCACGCAGTCGCTCGCCGAACATCTGCATGTCCGAAGGCGGCAGCACGACTAAGTAGCGTGCGACTTGGGGATCCGTGATGTAGCGAAACAACGGTTGAATATCGGCATCGCGGCCTTCGCGCAAAATCACTTTGCTTGCGACGATCGGTTGCATTACGAAGCAGTCGCACCGGCGCTCATCGTTTGCGCCGCCGCCACGATCCGCGTCGCCATGTTTCCAAAGATGAGCCCGTGAAAAAGCGCGACGCCGTACCAGTAGATATAGCCGAATAGCCCGCGCGGTTCAAAGAAAGCGGTTTGAAGCAAACACGTCCGGTTATCATCGAGGCTTTTCACTTCAAATTCAAGCCAGGCTTTTCCCGGCAACTTCATCTCGGCGCGCAGCCGCAAAAGCCGATCCGGTTCGAACGCATCGACCCGCCAGAAATCGAGCGCATCGCCAACGCGCAAGTCTCGTTCCGAGCGGCGGCCGCGCCGCAAACCCACACCACCGACAGCCAAGTCCATGAGTCCGCGCAACTGCCAGAGCGCGTCACCGTACAGCCAGCCGCGCCTGCCGCCCAAACTGCTAAAGACCGCCGCGACTGCGTGCGCGGAAGCAGTGCTGATTCGCTCGCGACGATCGATCAGCATGCCTTCGCGCACGCCCGTAAACGCATCGGGAAGACGGCGAACGTCGAACGCATCGAACCACGTCGTCTCCGGCCCGACGGTGCGGTAGCGGTCCAGCGCGCGCAAAACGGCCGCGTCGAAACCGACGGGAACGATATCAGGAAAGTCGATCGCCGCGCGGCGGCTTTTCACGACGACTTCGTTATACAATCCCAAGATGAGCGGTTGCGCGATTTTGGCGGAGATCGGCGTGACCAAATGCACCCAATAGGAAGACAAGCGCGGCGTGAGCAGCGGGACGACGATGATTTTTCGCTTCAGATCGCGCAGCGCGGCATATCGCAGCATCATGTCGCGGTACGGCAGAACGTCGGCGCCGCCGATTTCGTAAACTTGCGAAACGGTACCTGGCAAGAGTAAAGCCTGCGTGAGATACGCGAGCACGTCGCGCACGGCAATCGGCTGGCAACGCGAAAGAGACCAGCGAGGCGCGATCATGACCGGCAGGCGTTCCGTTAAATAGCGCATCATTTCAAACGACACGCTGCCCGACCCGATAATCATGGCGGCGCGAAATTCCGTAACCGGGACCCCGCTCTGGCGCAAGATCTCACCGACTTCGTGGCGGCTGCGCAGATGCGGTGAAAGCGCGGCGCTCTCTTCGCCCAGACCCCCCAAATAAATGATATGCTTCACGCCGGCCGCGCGGGCCGCGCCGCAGAACGCGAGCGCGGCCTTGCGGTCGGCATCCGAGAAGTTGCCGGAATCGCTCATGCCGTGCACGAGATAGTACGCCGTATCGATTGATTCGCACGCCGATTGTAAACTTGCGGCATCGGTGAAATCGCCTTCGACGATCTGCGCTCCGGCGAAGCGGCCGTTCAAACGCTGCGGATTGCGTGCCAATGCGCGAACGGAATGGCCGTCCGCGAGCAGCAGCGGCACGAGGCGGCCCCCGATGTAGCCGGTAGCGCCGGTCACGAGAATATTCATTACCGCTTTAAAGTAACGTAAGAGCGGCGTGTTTGCGCATTCCGACTTAAGTTGCACGGTAAATATTTGACCTTGAGCGCAAGCGCGTGGCATACTTGGCCCTCATGTTTACGAACCTTGGTCTCGTGCCGCCGCTTTTGCGCGCCGTTGCAGATCTTAAATTCACCGAGCCAACGCCCGTTCAGGCAGCCGCCATCCCACCGGCGCTCGCCGGTCGCGACGTATTGGCAAGCGCCCAAACGGGAAGCGGAAAGACCGGAGCCTTCGGACTGCCGCTGCTGCAAGCGCTCATCGCTTTGCCGCGCGGAAAAACGCGCGCACTGATTCTGGCTCCAACCCGCGAACTCGCGGCGCAAATCACCGAGCACTTGAGCGCACTCGCAAAATATACACCGGTTAAAATCGGGTCAGTATACGGCGGCGTCGGTTTTGGCGGGCAAGCCGGCGCTTTGCGCCGCGGCACGGACATCATCGTCGCAACGCCGGGACGCCTGCTCGACCATATCGCGCAAGGTACGGCCAAGCTCAATACCATTGAGTACCTCGTTCTCGACGAAGCCGACCGGATGCTCGACATGGGATTTCTCCCCGTCGTGCGCCGCATCATAAAGATGATTCCGCCATCGCGGCAGACGCTCTCCTTCTCCGCGACCATTCCGCCCGCGATCGCGGCGCTCACCAAAGAGATGCTGCGCGATCCGGTACGCGTGAACTTGCAACCCAAAACCGCGCCCGCGGTTAACATCACGCAAACGATCTATACGATCGATCAGCAGCGCAAAACCGATTTGCTCGTCGAGTTGCTCAAAGACAACAACATCTTTAGCGCTATCGCTTTCACGCGGACCAAGGCACGCGCGAACCGGCTCGCCGCTGCACTGGAAAAACAAAACATTAGCGCGGAGCGCATTCACGGCGACCGTTCGCAAGCCCAGCGCACGCGCGCCCTCGAAGATTTTAAGCGCGGCAAATACCGTATTTTGGTTGCAACCGATATTGCATCCCGCGGCATCGACATCGTGGATCTCGGCCACGTCGTAAACTACGATGTGCCGATGGTGCCCGAAGACTACGTCCACCGCATCGGCCGGACGGCTCGCGCAAAAGCCAGCGGCGACGCAATTACGTTCGTCTCCCCGGATGAAGAAACGTTCTTCGCGCAGATCGAACGCACGCTCGGCAAACGCCTGGACCGCAGCAAAAACCCGGACCTTCCGGCACCGGCCGCGCCCGCGCCGAGAATCCAAGTTCACAACCGCCGCCAGAGCGGAAACGCTACGCGCCGCAAGCGCTAAGGGCTCACCAGGTTCCCGAAAGCGCGCGAATACTTTCGCACGCGTAGAAACGTCCGGAGCGGAACGCGGGTAATCGTACAACTCGTTATCGTACTCCGGCGTCCCGTGCTGCCGACGGCAATGGCTCGTAATTGGACCGTTTTATCGACCTTCACCACAATTGGATGTTGGTAAATAGCGGACGATTTCTGCGGAACCGCGCCGCCCACCGAATAGTGCACCGCAGCCGGCGCGAGAGATTCCATCCGCACTTCGACCGAGGCGCGATCCGTAATCGCGAGGGCCGCCTGCGGATTTCCGCGCACCGGCAAGAATTTGATGTGAGGGCCGCCGAGACGGAACAGCACGTTCGGAATCCGATACGTAAACTCGTGCGCGTCCAGATAGGCGAACTGGGCGGGCAGGCGCTGCGCGAATGAAACCCAGTCTTTTCCGTGCGGCGGTACCCATGCGATCTCGGCGAGTGCGAGTTCGCGTGGCAGGGTCATATACGCAAGATCCCGCGCGGTGCGTATGTGCTCCGTCCAGACATTGCCTTGCACGCCGAGCGCGCGCGCAAGCGGTTCGTAATCGTAAACCTGTTCGAGCGTCGACATGTGCGACGTTGCCGGCGGTTCCTGCGAACGCTGTCCTTGGAATGCGTCGAAATACAACGGCCCATCAGGAGTCATCACGACATCTTGTCCTCGCGCTATCGCGCGGGAAACAGAGGAGTTCCGGTGCCACGCCATCACGACCGTACCTGCCGGAAGACTCGCTGCAAGTGCATCGTCCCAAACGACCGCTCTTCGGCCATGCGACTGGATAAACCGCACGAGTCGTTGCATCGACCGCACGCGGCCGGGAGTATAGACCACTTCATCTCCGCCGATATGCACGTACGTGCCCGGGAACAGCCGCAAGACCTCGCCAAGGACCGCTGCGAAAAACGCATCGGTTTGCGGATACGCGCGCTGCGCTGCAGCGGAGTGTCCGGAGATCTCAATTTCGGGTACGATTGTGATGCCGCGCGCGGCGGCATACCGGACGACGCTCGCGATCTGGGCAGCCGAATAGGACGCGCTGGTTTGCGTCAGCCGTGGATACGCCGCGACGGGAAAACGCCACGCCTGATCGTCCGTGAGATGCCAGTGAAAGGTATTGAGTTTATAGTGCGCGGCAACGTTGAGAAAACGCTCGATAACGGCAATGCTGAAAAAATGGCGGCTGACATCGAGGTGGATACCGCGCCAGCGATGCGCCGGCCAGTCGGTAACGCTAGCGCCGCGGGTGATAAGATCGCGACCGGCTCCGGTCGTGAGCTGTTCGAGTGTTTGCACGCCATAAAAAAGGCCGGACGCGGTGTTTGCCTCTATGGCGATGCGCCGCGACGTGACATCGAGTGTATACCCTTCTGCGCCCAAGCGCAGATCGGCATGCCGCAGAAGATGAATGCGAATCGTTGCGGGATCGCCGGCGGGAACGTTACTGCCGCGACCGCGTGCAAACGCAATCAAAAAAGCGGCGGCATTCGTTTCCGCGGGCACATCTGCGGCGACCCGCGCCCCATTCCACGCGAAATCCCCTGATGTGGGACGAAGGGAGCGGGGACGTGGGACGATCGAAATGCTTGCCGCATGCGGGCCTGCCGGTGCGTCCGCGGTCTGTGCGGCGGAGCATGCGCAAAGAAGACCCAGCGCTAAGGCGAGACCGCGAAAACGGTTGCGGATAGAATTTATTGCGTTTTGCGCATGTGCAGGATGAATTGATGACCTTCGGGATCTTCTCCGAAGGCCATGTGGCAAGCCGGCGTATCGGTGACGGTCCCACCGTCATGCATTTTGGCGCCGGACGTCATCGCTTCTTGCACGGCTTTTGCCACGTCCGCTACGGCAAACATAGCGCTCCCGCTGCGCAATTCGGACTTACCCTCGGCGCGGTAAAGTCCGAAGCTGTGGCCATCGGCGAACGTCCACTCCGCAAGGCGCCCGGGCCATTGCGTTTCCGGCGGTGCTCCAAGCAACTTACTGTAAAAGGCGACTTCAGTTTCGATATCGTGTACGGTGTAGTAGACTGCGTCGATCCCGGTGACAATCATCGAATAACCTCCGGAAAAATTAGCGGCGGCGAGTCTTCGAGCGATACACCAAGACGGGTTTGGGCGCCTCCGTGCTTGCGTCGGGAAAGAGGGGGTTTTTCGAGCGCTCGAGGGGTTTTCCGAGCGCGTACTCGATTTGTTTGACCAGTGACTCTTCTTCCTCGGAAACAAAGGTGATCGCATCACCCGTGGCTTTGGCGCGCGCCGTGCGACCGATGCGGTGCATGTAATCTTCGGCGGCGCCCGGCACGTCGTAGTTGATGACGTGGCTGAGTTCTTCGATGTCGATACCGCGCGACGCGATATCCGTCGCGACGAGAATGCGAAATTTTCCTTGTTTGAAATCGTCGAGAGCGCGGGTACGCTCGGCCTGCGTGCGGTCGCCATGGATCAAGTCGGCAGCGATGTGATTTTTTTCCAGCGCCGCCGCAAGGCGGTTTGCACGAGCTTTGGTGCGCGTGAACGCGATCGCACTGTCGATCGCTTTATCCTTAAGCAGCTCGATGAGTAGATCGGTTTTCTTCTCTTGGGGCACCGAATAGATCGCTTGCGTCAAACCGTCGACCGGCGACGCGGTGGGCGCGAGTTCGACCTTGACGGGATTATGCAACATGTCGCGCACGAGCGCCGAGATCGCCGCGGGTAGCGTGGCGGAGAAGAAAAACGTTTGACGGTCGTGCGGAATGTAACTCAAGATGCGACGCACGACGGGCAGAAATCCCATGTCGAGCATCCGGTCGGCTTCATCCAATACCATCATAGAGACCGCATCGAGATTGGCGGTGCCGCGCGTCAGATGATCGAGCAAACGTCCGGGCGTGGCTACGATGACGTCCGCACCGCGTTTAAATGCGGCGAGCTGCTGGCGAAAACTCACGCCGCCGTAGACGGGCGCGACGAGAATATCGGTATGCGCGGCAAGCAGTTGCAAGTGCTTGGCGATCTGATCGGTAAGTTCGCGCGTGGGAGCCAGGATCAATGCGTGCGTTTTGCCGCGTGGCGTATCGAGCAGAGACTGTAAGATCGGCAGCCCGAAGGCGGCGGACTTTCCGCTCCCGGTCTGCGCGCTTCCTAAAATATCGCGCCCTTCGAGGGCCGGGGGAATCGATTGACTTTGGATCGGTGTGGGTTCGGTGAACCCGAGATCGTGCACGGCACGCAGAAGTTCCGGCCGCAGGCCGAGCGTATCGAAAGTTGAGATAAGGCGTTCTTTCCAATGAGAGGCGCGGCTCGATCATTCGAAAGATTCGCGCGGAGTGAGCACCCCTCTGCGGGGCGCCTCCACTATCCCACGGCGCGTGACCCTTCGTCAAATGCTTGAGTCGCTCGGAAATGCCGCGAAAACGGCATTTCCGGGCCGAAGCCTAAGAATCGCCCTATAAACCCTATCCTCGCCCAACCACGGGCGGGACATACGCCGAAGCCACGCTCGCTCTAAAAATTCCTAAAAAGGGACGCCGACATGCCGCTTCACCGTAAGAAACACCACGCCGAAAGTTTTCATCAGGACCTGTATTCCGCGCACGCAATGCGCGTTTCCGTACCCAAGTACAAGATGCCGGATGAGGGTCTGCGGCCCGACGTTGCGTTCCATATCGTCAACGACGAACTGATGCTCGACGGAAACGCGCGCCAGAACTTGGCAACCTTCTGTCAGACGTGGTTTGACGACGAGATCCACAAGTTGATGGACCTGAGCATCGATAAAAACATGATCGACAAAGACGAGTACCCTGCGACGGCCGAAGTCGAGGACCGCTGCGTCCACATCATCGCCAACATGTGGAACTCGCCTTCGGCCGCCGACACGATCGGATGTTCGACGACGGGGTCGAGCGAGGCCGCCATGCTCGGCGGCCTCGCTCTCAAGTGGAAGTGGCGCGCAAAAATGGCGGCCCAAGGCAAACCGGCCGACCGGCCTAATCTTGTCACCGGGCCCGTTCAAGTTTGCTGGCATAAATTTGCGCGCTACTTTGACGTGGAAATTCGCGAAGTACCGATCGAGCGCGATCGCTTGAGCATGTCGCCCGGCGAAGTTCTCAAATACGTTGACGAAAACACCATCGGCGTCGTGCCCACCTTCGGCGTAACGTTTACGTGCCAGTACGAACCGGTCGAGCAAATTGCGGACGCGCTGGACAAGCTGGAAAAAGAGACGGGACTCGACATCCCGATTCACGTCGACGCCGCATCGGGTGGTTTTATCGCACCGTTCATGCATCCCGATATCAAATGGGACTTTCGCATTCCGCGCGTGCGCTCCATCAACACATCGGGGCACAAATATGGCCTCGCGCCGCTCGGCGTGGGCTGGATCGTTTGGCGCGAAAAAGCGGATTTACCGGACGGATTGATCTTTCGAGTGAATTATCTCGGCGGCGATATGCCCACGTTCGCGCTGAACTTCTCTCGCCCCGGCGGCCAGATCATCGCACAGTATTACTTAATGCTGCGCCTTGGTCGCGAAGGCTATCGCATGGTGCATCAAAACGCTTACGACGTTGCCGGACACGTCGCCAAAGAACTTCCTAAAATGGGGCCGTTTGAAGTGTTATTCGACGGCAACAGCCGCAACGGAATCCCGGCCGTATCGTGGACGCTGCGCGACGACGCGCATGCACCGTACTCGCTGTTCGATCTCTCGGAGCGTTTACGTTCGCGCGGCTGGCAAATCGCCGCGTACACGATGGTGCCGAACCTCGAAAATTTCGCGGTCATGCGCATCCTCGTGCGGCACGGATTCAGCCGCGACATGGCCGACCTGCTCA
>JALZBM010000090.1 GCA_030947385.1 Vulcanimicrobiota bacterium | reverse complement strand
AGCCCGAGCTTGGATGGGACCTATTATCACAAAGAGCCGAGCAAAGATAAGATCGCATTCAATACGGTGCCGGCCATTGCGGCGCAGTTCAACAAGATCTATCCGCACGTCGAAAGCCCGTCGCGCTGGACGAAGGTGTTCGTCGTCAGCAATCAAGGCGATGAAGGCGGACAGACGGCATTCCGGCTCGTGCCGCGCATTCACGGTCGCGTGGATCACATCACGGTTAAGGTCGACGACAAGACGGCGACGATCGTCCAGATGACGTGGAATTACATCGACGGCGGCTCCGCGACGCTGGATCAAACATTCACGCAAGTCAAGGGATACTACATTCCCGCTTCGCAGAAGGGGCACGTCGATTTCCCGAACTACAAGGCCGACGTCTCCTCCGCGTTCTCGAACTTTAAAATCAACCCGTCGATCCCGGACTCCGTCTTCAAACAAAACTAAGACGGTTCACGATCCACTCAAGCGCATGGGTGACACGGTGGCGCCCGTCGAACGCAAGGTTCATTCCATGCAGACCATAGACTTGATTGCGGCGCCGCTGGCGGATCAATTTAACCGGCCGATCACGTACCTGCGCGTTTCGGTAACGGACAAATGCAATTTGCGTTGCGTGTACTGCATGCCGGCCGAGGGCTTGCCGTGGCTGCCCAAGAGCGACGTTCTTAGCTACGAAGAAATCATCGAAATCGTGCGCGCTGCCGCAACGGCCGGCGTAACGAGCATTCGGTTAACCGGTGGCGAGCCGCTCGTACGGCGCGATCTGCACCGCTTGGTCCGCGGGATTGCGGCCATCGAAGGAATCCGCGACATCGCACTATCGACCAACGGGCTGCTCCTAACCGAGCAGCTCGCCGAACTCGTTGCCGCGGGTTTGACTCGCGTGAACGTTTCCCTGGACACCTTGCGCGGGGACCGCTTTTTTGCCATCGCGCGCCGTACCGGATTGGACCGCGTTATGGGCGGAATCGACGCCGCTATTTCGGCCGGCCTGGCCCCCGTTAAAATAAATTGTGTCGTCATGCGCGGCGGCAACGACGACGAAGTCGCTGCGCTCGCGCAACTTTCGATGGACCGTCCCGTATTCGTTCGCTTCATTGAAGTTATGCCGGTCCTGGAAAATCTCTCGATGCAAGCCGGCGGATATATTTCGGCGCAAGAAATTTTGGGCTTGGCCGCCCAAGCTGGACCCCTCGTGCCCGTTCGGGGCCCCGGTGGGAACGGTCCCGCGCGCTACTTCGCTTATCCGGGCGCCCGTGGCGCAATCGGCGTCATCAGCCCCCTTTCGCACGACTACTGCGACCGCTGCAACCGCGTGCGGCTGACCGCCGACGGCCGGTTGCGCCTGTGCCTGTTTGGCGATCAGCACGTCGATCTGCGGACGCCCCTACGCGCCGGCGCCACAAGGGAGCAGCTTGTGGCCCTGCTTTCGGGATCGATGTCCATCAAGCCCGAACGGCATCGCCTCAAGCTGGGCGAAGCGTCGAGCCGCATGCGCGCCTTTTCCGAAATCGGCGGCTAGCCGGCAAAAGACGTCGGTCACGATGCGGCGAAGCGTGACGTTAGATCACAAAGGGGGCCCAATGATGGAGCAGGTCTACCTCGGTACAGCCACTGCCGTGACTTTGGCGCATGCGCGCATTGAGAGCTTGGTTCGCGAGCATCAAACGAAGCTTTGCCGCTACGTGCGGCGCATGGTAGGCGACCCGGACGTCGCGATGGACATCGCCCAAGACGTCTTTTTTGCGGCCTACCGCACCTTGCAAGCCGACCCGGAACGGCCCCTGACGGCCGGGTGGCTGTACAAAACGGCGACCAATAATGCCATCTCGTTTTTAAGGAGAAAAAAGATCGTTCGATTCACGCCGCTCGACCGGGACTGGGAAGTTCGCGGTTTACGTATCGACGAGCGCAGCACCGCATCGATCGATTTGCAAAACGCCATGCAACGCTTACCCGGCGATCAAGCTGCGGCAATTATGTTGACGAGTTACGCGGGATATTCTTCGCAAGAAGCGGCTTTAATTCTGGGCACGAGCGCGGATGCCGTTCGCCAGCGCGTCTGCCGTGCAATGCGCACGTTACGAACGGTCATGACGGAGCGTGTGTGAAGCTTTCTCCGCACGCCCGTGCAGAGGTGCTGGCGGGAGCCGTCGCCCTCGGTGAAGCCACGGATGAAGAACGGATTGCGTACCGCCGGCACTTAGCCGAGTGCGCCGCCTGTTTGAACGCTTTCGGCGGCGAACACGAACTCGAGCGCCTGCAGGGTGCGGTGCGAGAGGCCGCGGCAAGCGAAATGTGGGAACCGGACGTGCGTCCGGCTTTGCTCGCCCGCATGCACCCGACGCGGCGCATCGCACGCTATGGATTGGCCATGCTCGGGCTCATCGTGGTCGTTTCGCTCATCGGCCGGTTTGTGGTTGGATCGACGTTCGCCCATCCGAGCGATCCTCTCGTGCTGTCTTTTACGCAGGATAAGGTCATGCTCGAACGGCGGTCGACGCGCGACGCCAAAACGCCGGCACCGGCGCAGCCGATCGTCATCCAGCATAATATCGTTCACTTACAAGCGGCTGCCCCGGCGCGCGTCACGCGAGCCGAAGCCGTCTATTCCGCTCCGGCCAAGACGATCCCGAAGCGCAAACTCGCCGTCCTTCCGAGTTACGCCGGCGACACGGCCGCGCAAACAACGAACTCGAGGGCAATCGTTCAACGTTCGAACGTGCCCGCGTGGCGCAGCGCGATACCCGCGCGCAAGCCGTCGTACTCGACATCGATTGCTCCCGCGGCACCGGCGCGCGCCGAGCTAACGATTGCCCCGCAGTACAGCACGCGCGAACCGCAGCCCGAGGCGGGCGAAACCGCCATTCAACCGCGTCCCTCGGCAATCGCAGCCGAAGAAGGCGCGGAAGGCACGACGGCCTTTGAGGTTGCCATCGACGAGAACGGCAACCCGACCAAGTGCACCATCACGATGTCTTCGCACTATCCGGTGCTGGACGAGGCGACTTGTAACGCTGCAATGAAAATTCACTATCGCCCGAAAACGCTCAACGGTAAGGCCCTCCCCGGCTTTTTCCGCGACGCCTTTACCTTCCGTCCGCCCGAAGAAACAAATTCACTGCGGCATTTTTAGCCGATATCTTTGCGGAAGAAGCAGAGCATTTTCTTTTGCTCGGGCATAATCCGGAACTCTTCGAACCCCCATCGTTTGGCTTGCGCGAGCGCCTTATTGTTCGTCATCGGAAGACAAAACGTCAGTGTTTTGACTTTTCTTTTTCGCGCGGCCTTTTGCACTTCGGAAACCAGTTCGGTGCCCAGTTCCGCAACGGCGCCGGGGCGCAGGCGCAGGCCTTCCATCATCGCGATGTCGTGTCCGTTGGCCGATTCGGGATCCGTAAAGCCGGCCGGAAAAGAGAACACGATTTGCACGAAGCCCAAGATGCCGGTTTCGTCCTCGGCGACGAGGATGAGCCGGCGGCCGGCCTGCTGTTCGCTCAGCCAGGTACCGGCGCGCTTTTGCCACGTTTCGTTCTTCGGCGGCGGACCCACAAGTAAACCTTCGGAAACAAAACGTTCGGGATCGTCAGCTCGACCGAAGCGGATAAATATTTTGCCAGCCACGGTCGCAAAGGTACGACGGGGCGGGACTTCATCACTGCCGCTGCAAAATTCTTAACAGTGGCCGTACTTTACCGATTTTCCCGCGACCTCCGGCTCGACGATCACGCGGGGTTAGCGGCCGCCGCCGAGCTTGGTGAGATCGTCCCGCTGCTGATCATCGACGAGTCGACGCGCGAAAGAATTAGTTGTTCGCCGCGCCGCGCCGCATTTTATTGCGCCGCAGTTGCGGCACTGGCAGATGCGCTCGCGCAACGCGGCGCGCAGTTGATTGTCAGGCGGGGACCGCTTGCGGCTAGCACGCTTGCCGTTGCGAAGGAAACTGCCGCGTCGGCGGTCGTTTGGAGCGCGAGCTACTCCGCGCCGTGGATTGCACTCGAACGCGATCTGCAATCCCGGCTGGAAGAGCGCGGACTGCGCGGCGTGATGGTTCACGACGCGCCCGCCGTTCCGCCCGAAGAAACGGCCGTCGAAAAAACGTCGCGGGGTGAAGGCTATCGCGCACTCGTCCCCTACATTCAAACGTGGCGCGACCTGGACGTTGCGGCGTACGAAGCGCCGCTTTTTATGCGCTTCGCGCGACCGGCCGTCCAATCCGAAGCGCTGCCTTCACCGGACGAATTCGGCGCTTCTGAAATACAATTAGTGGCTAGCCCCGCCGGTGCGACGGCGCAACTTGCGCGCTTTTTAGAGGCAGACGCCTTGCATTATTCGTCCGCCGTAAACGTGCCGGCCGACGATCGCACTTCGCATCTCGCAGCGCACCTTTCGTTCGGAACGATTTCGGCCCGCACGATCGTACGCGAGGCGAAGCGGCGGATAGACGATCCGTTTTTACTCACCGAAGAACGAGCGTCGCTCAAGAAATATCTTGCCGCGCTCGCGCACCGCGATTTCTTTTTACAGTTAGCGTGGTTTCATCCCGAAACGCAAAAAATGGCGCTGCAGGAGAAGATGCGCAATTTTCCGTTCTCGAAAACGCACGTGGCGCTTGAGGCCTGGCAGCGCGGCCTAACGGGCTATCCGCTGGTCGACGCGGGCATCCGCCAGTTGCACGCAACCGGCTGGATGCATCCGCGCGTACGTTCGATTGCGGCGTCGTTTCTGTGTTTCGACCTCGGTGTGGAGTGGCGCGCCGGTCTGTACGAATGGGACCGGCATCTGGTAGAAGACGACGAGGCGCTCGCGATCGGCAATTGGCAGTGGATCGCCGGCGTCGGCGCGGACCTTGCGGCATACCCGCGTATCTACAATCCGCTCAAGCAGGAGCGGCGTTTCGACCCGCACGGTGCCTACGTCCGGCAGTGGGTTCCCGAACTCGCGCACCGCGTCGGCAGCGCACTAAGGGTCAGACAAACGCGCTCGCTCGAACTGCCGCTTTTCGGCCCGAATGTCTATCCGCAACCCGTCGTCGATCACGAACTGGCAGCGCGAGAATTTCTCGCGCGCTATACCGCGTTTATTACTGACGTAGGGGGATCTTCTCGTCAATCCAATCGCTGACGATCGGGATGCGCACGTCCTCACCGTTGTACGTTTTGATGCCGTACACGATGCTCAGAACGAGCCACACCGGAAAGATGACTGCCAGCAAAAAGTACGCGCTAATATTGAGCAGCGGAATTCCCGTCATCATGTAGAGCAGAAATCCGAAACCCGCCGTTCCGCCCGTAAACGCTAGCGACTGGTAAACTTGGCGCCGCAGGGCCGGTGAGGATTTGCGGTCGAGCAGTGCGAGCATTGCGAGCGGAGGCAATGGATAGCCGAGCCCCGCAAGCGCTCGCGATTCGACCGAGTCGTGCTGCGTGACGACGGCGGTCGTGGTCCGCTGCCGGTATTGCGGCACCTTGCCCGGAAGAGGCTGGCGCGCGCCGGCGGCCGTCGAGATTTTGGCGGCAAGGCGGCAGCTCGGGCACATGCCGTCGTCCATCCGGCACGTTGCGCAAACCGGTTTGCGGCAGTCGATACAAGCCGAGACGGACGGAACGTGACTGTGAAAAAAACAATCCACTTGCTTGACGGTGCTCCCTGTTTGAGTGCTTCTGTACTTCACGTACCGCCTACGCTGCAAGAGGTTTCATCCACGGGAGGCGGCAACCGCACCTTCCGATGACTCGCTCGCAGACGCTTGCCCGGATCGGCCGGGAGGCGCGCCCATATATCGGCACAATCGCCCTCGCCATGCTCTTCGGCGCGATCGGCGGAACGCTGACCACGCTGGCCGTTCCCAAAGGTGCGGGGATTCTGCTGGGCGAGGTGATCACGACGCGTCAGCCCGACCAGCATCTGGAGTACTTGGCTCTCGGCCTCATCGCGGGCGCGATGATCGTGGGGGCGCTTGCGACGTACGGCAATAGCTATTTGATGGCCTACAGCGGCCAGCACTTGATCGCGAAACTGCGCGTGCGGCTGTTTAGCCGCGTGCTCTCTCTGCCCCTGGGCGAATTTGATAAATGGCGCCCGGGCGAATTGATTTCGCGCTTTAATAGCGATCTGCAACTGATGACCGAAGTAGTCACGGTTTCGGTCCCGCAGCTTTTCCAAAACACGATAACGTTTATCGCGGCGCTCACGCGCATGCTGACGATCGACTGGTTTTTGTGCCTCGTGTTGTTTGCCATCGCGCCGCTGCTGTCGTACGTCGTGTCCGTTTTCAATAAGCTCATCACTGCGGGTGCCGGGCAAAGCCAGCAGCGCATTGCGGATCTCTCGGCCAATCTGACCGAAGTGCTGCACGGTCAGCGCATCGTCAAGGCGTTCGGCCGCGAAGACTTTGAGGTGGACCGGTTTCGCCGGCGCAACAACGATTTTTTCGGCGCGTACATGAAAGTCACGCAGTTTATCAACACGCAGCCTCTGGTGTTGCAGATCGTCACCGTGTTCGGTATCGTCGGCGTGATGTGGCTGACGGTGCGCGAAGTGAGTGCGGGCCGGTTAAATTCTGCCGGCGCTTTTGAGTTTTTCACGTTGATGGCGCTGCTTATCAATCCGATGAACCGCTTCGCCGCGTTTTTCGGAGAAATCGCCAAAGCGCTCGTCGGCGCGGGACGCATTTACGAAGTGATCGACCTCGCACCCGAGCCGCCGGGTCCGCCCGATGCGGTGCGCTTAGAAGGCGTTCGCGGCCGGATCGTCTTTGAAGAAGTCGGTTTTGCTTACGACGAAGGCGAGCCCGTGCTGTCGGACTTTTCGGCCGCCGTCGAAGCGGGCGAAATCGTCGCGCTCGTCGGCCCGTCCGGCGCAGGCAAGACCACGATCGTTAATTTGGTCCCGCGATTCTACGAGCCGCAGTCCGGCCGCATTACGCTCGACGGGGCCGATTTGAGCAAATTGCGCTTGGCGGATCTGCGGCGCGCGATCGCAATCGTGCCGCAAGAACCGTTGCTGTTCCGCGGCTCCGTCGCCGAGAACATTCGCTACGGCCGGCTCGACGCAACCCCGGATGAAATTCGAAATGCCGCTCGTGAAGCCAACGCCGATGAATTCGTCAACGGTCTTCCCGAAGGGTACGATACGGAAGTTGGCGAGCGCGGCAACCGTCTCTCGGGCGGGCAGCGCCAGCGCATCTCGATTGCGCGAGCGATCCTGCGCGATCCGCGGATTCTCATTTTAGACGAAGCAACGAGCGCCTTGGACAGCCATTCGGAGGCCCTGATCGAAGAGGCGCTGGACCGCTTGTTGCCGGGCAGAACGACCTTGATTATCGCGCACCGGCTTTCGACGATCCGCCGCGCGCATAAGATCCTTTATATAGAAGGCGGCCGCGTGCTCGAAGCCGGCAGCCACGAACGCTTACTCGCAGCCGGTGGCGCCTACGCGCGCCTGCATGCCACGCAATTCGCCGCGATCTCAAAGTCTTAACGCAAGCCGGGGTAAAGGCCGCCGTCCCCGTGGCCGATAGCAATAGGAGATGAGCGATATACATTTCGGCGCGCCTATTGAGATGCTCAAAAATGCCATCGACGGCGCGGGCACGGCCCATTCGGCCCTGGCCAACAACATCGCGAACGTCAATACACCGAATTTCCGCCGCTCGGCCGTCTCCTTTAAAGAGGCGCTTGCGGCAACCGAGCCGGCCCCGCCGGACTCCGATACGCTCGAAATGATTACGAACGACGACCGCCAGATTGCGGCGGACGGCACCGGCGCACCGGTTCCGTTTGCGGCGAAGGCGGAAGTGGACGAAAATACGCAGATGCGTGCCGACAAGAGCAACGTCGACGTCGATCAGGAGATGGCGCAGCTTTCGACCAATGCGGGCTACGCCGGTACGATGACTCAGCTTTTGCAAGTGCAGTTCATGCGCTTGCGTCAATCCATCTCGGGGAACGTGTAAACCGTGGGATTCTATACATCGATCGAAGTGAGCGCCTCCGGGCTCTCCGCGCAACGGCTGGCGATGGACGTCATCGCCAACAATATCGCCAACGTCAACTCGACGCACGGCGGACCGGGCGGTGGTGCATTTAAGCGCCAACTGGTCGTGTTCTCGCAAAAAGCCGACACCCCCGAAAATCAATCGGATTCCCTCGACGGCCAAAACCCGAGCTACGGTCAAGCCGGCGTCCAGGCCTTGGGAATTCAGAGCGATCCGAGT
>JALZBM010000089.1 GCA_030947385.1 Vulcanimicrobiota bacterium | reverse complement strand
CGTCCTGCGTCTGGGTGATACGCGGGCGAGAGCGGCCGGCGTAAACGTCGACCGCGCGCAGTGGATCATCGTGGCATCGGCATCGTTGCTTACGGCCGCGGCCGTCGCACTCGGCGGCATTATCGGCTTTGCGGGCTTGATCGTGCCGCACATGGCGCGCCGCATCACGGGGACGGACGCGCGCGTGCTCTTACCGATGAGTGCAATCCTCGGCGCAGGTTTTATGGCGCTCGCGGACGCGGCGGCACGCACGATGTTTGCGCCGACTGAAGTGCCGATCGGCGTCCTGCTCGCCGTCATCGGCGTCCCGACGTTTTTGTATCTTTACTTACATTCCGGTAGACGCGCAACATGATTGAAGCCGGCAACCTCGATATCGCGATCGCGGGGCGTTTGCTGCTTGCGAATCTGAATTTTCGCATCGACCGGGGCGAGCGCATAGCAATTCTCGGGATGAACGGCGCCGGAAAGACCACGCTTCTGCGCACGATCGCGGGCCTCCATCGCAGCGCACGCGGTTCGTTGCGCGTCGCAGGGCGCTCCGTCGAAACGTTCTCCGCCACGGAACGGGCGCGCTCGATGGCGCTGATGCTGGGCGACGAATCCACCGTGGAGGCGATGCCGGTGCGCGATGCCGTCGCCGCGGGCCGGTATGCGTATCATCATTGGTGGGATTGGCGCGAGCAGGACGAGGATTCGGCCGCGATCACAAACGCGCTGGCTGCCGTGCACATGAGCGGCTTCGCGCAGCGCGACGTAGCAACGCTCTCAAGCGGCGAACGCCAGCGCGTTTGGCTTGCGCTCGGCCTCGCGCAAGAAGCACCGCTGCTCCTTTTGGACGAACCGACCGGTCATCTCGACGTGCGGGCGTCGCATGAAATGTTGGAGCTGCTGCATTCGGTCTCCGATTCGGGCAAGACCGTCGTGTGCGTGTTGCACGACATCAACGCGGCGCTCGATTTCGCGCACCGCATTCTGGTTATCGGAGCCGGAAAGATTCTGGCATTCGACACGCCGCGCGCCATCGTCGAAAACGCCGTCCTGGACGCCGCTTATGGAATTACCATGCAGTCGGTGACGATGCCCGGCGGCGCCTTGCGTGTGTTTGCCGGATCGGCCCGGATCGTGCGACGGCAGGTGCTACCCCACGACATCTGACGCATCCGCGCGCCTTTCCTTTTACCGACTGTCGAACGGTCGGAGGTGGCAACCCTTCGAATAGATTCTCCAACAGCGGCTTTTGCAAAGGAGCAATTCAGGATGGATACGGAACTGCGCCCCATGTCAACTGAAAATCTTCGCGACTTCCTCATGCTCCCGTATAGCGAACTCGAGGAGCTCAATTTGCGCGTCAAACAACAGCGCAAGGAGCGCGCCACGGCACAGCAAGTAGGCGAGGAGCGCCTGCGCTATCTCACCGATGAGAAGCGCATCAAGGCGGTCACGGTGCTCTTTAGCGACCTCGAAGGCCGTTTGCACATGCTCGACTACGACAAGAAGTTCTTGCTCAAAAACAGCGACAATCTCACGTTCGACGGCTCTTCGATTCGCGGTTTTACGCCGCAGCGCGAAAGCGATCTGCGGCTGATCTTGGATTGGAGCGCGTTCTACTGGGCACCGGGTGACATCTTCGGGCCGGGGAAGGTGCTGGTGTTCGCTGATGTGATCGGCCGCGACGGCGCGCCCTTCCCCGGAGACATCCGCGGCAATCTCAAACAACTCTCGCTCGACTACTATCAAAAGACCGGCTATACCCTCAATGCCGCAAACGAAATCGAAGGTTTTCTTTTCCAGGGGTTAGATGCCGAACGCCGGTTTCACGAAACCGGTAAATTCGAATACGTGCACACGGGGGGGTACTATCACTCGCTGCCGGGCGATCCGCTGCGCACCTTTATCGACACGGTGGCCGAAGTGCAACGTGCTATGGGATTTGAAAACGAGAAAGACCATCCTGAAGTCGCTCCCTCACAGTTCGAAATCAACTACAGTTATGGCGAAGTCGTCGCCGCCGCCGATCAAATTCAACTCTACAAACTCATCTGCCGGCAAGTCGCCACGCGCCTCGGGATGACGGCTAGCTTTATTCCGAAGCCAGTCGTCGGCGTGAACGGAAGCGGCATGCACACCAACGTCTCGATCAGCAAGAACGGCAAGAATCTCTTTTGGGACGCGCGCGGAGATGAAAAGATCAGTAAGTTTGCCTGGGACTTCGTCGACCGGATTCTCTCGCACGGAAACGACATCTGCCTGATGCTCAACGCCTCGGTCAACTCCTACCGCCGGCTCGATCCGCACTTCGAAGCGCCGAATCAAATCAAGGCATCCGCAGTGGACCGCGGCTCGATGATCCGCATTCCGATCGGTAACGAAGGCAGCGCACGCGTCGAAGTTCGCTCGGTATCACCCGACGCCAATCCCTACATGGTCATGCTGGCCGTTTTCAAAACCGGCCTGGAAGGCACGGTTACCAAGATCAAAAACCTGCGTCAGGCGGAGCGGTATCTGCCGGATAACATTTACGATGCGCTGGCAAACTTCCGCGACGCCGATTGGACGAGCAAACTGCTCGGAGCAGATGTCAAGGCGCGGTATGCCGAACTCAAGGCGGCCAGTGCCGACCGCTGCCCGCGTTTGCTCGGCACGATCGTCAAGTCGCAGGAAGTGCAGTTTCATCATGAGGTTTACAACCAGTACCTTTGGAACCAGTTCTAAGCCCGTAACCGCGGCTACGGCCGCTGCGGTCTTCCTCGCGTTCCTCGCACAGGGAGCCGCCGCGGCCACGCGTCCCGCACTTTCCAGCGCGATCGAGAAAATTATCTCCCGGCCCGCGCTCTCGCGCACCCTATTCGGAATCGAATTCTACGACCTGGATAAAAAGCGCGTCGTCTACGCGTATAATGCCCACAAGGTTTTCAAAGCCGCATCCACGACAAAGCTCGTTACCGAAGGCACGACGCTCGCGCTTCTCGGCCCGGATTACCGCTTTCACACGCGCGTCTACGGGACCGGTCCCGTCGATGCGGCGGGCACCCTGCAAGGCGATATTATCGTCGTTGCGGCCGGCGATCCAAACCTTTCAAACCGGATTCAACCCGACGGAACGCTTGCATTTCAAAATGAAGATCATTCCTACGACGGTTCGCCCGACACGAAAGCCGTAAGCGGCGATCCGCTTTCCGCGCTACGCGATGTTGCCAAGCAAATTTCCGCCAAAGGCATTCATCGCGTCACGGGACACGTCGCGATCGACACGAGCCTCTTCCCGGAAGGTGAAGTCGAGGGTGGGACCGGAGTCACGATTTCGCCCATCGTCGTCAACGACAACATCGTCGACGTCGTGGTAACACCCGGAGCGCGCGCGGGAGATCCAACGACGATCGCGGTTTCTCCGCAAACCGCCTATGCGGCGTTTACAAATGCCTCCAAAACAGGCGAGGCGGCGTCCGATCGTGGCATCACCTTTCCAACCGATGTGGTGGATGCGCGTGGTAATCGTGCGATTACCGTCGGCGGAACGCTGCCGGCGGGAACGGCCCCCATTCTGTATGCGTATGCGGTGCCGTCTCCACGGCACTTCGCCGAGATCGCCTTGACGCAAGCGCTGCAAGACGCGGGCATCGGGATGCCCGCTTTGGATAAACCCGCAGACTCCGTGTCGGCTTCTGCGACGGCGTTCTATACGCCCGCGAATCTCATTGCCGAACATGTCTCGCCGCCGCTCTCCGAAGACATGAAAGTGACGCTCAAGGTAAGCGACAACTTACACGCCTCGATGCAACCCTACTTATGGGGCGCGGTCGTCGCGCATGCGAAGTCCGACTATCTCAAAGCCGGGTTCGCACGGGAACACACGTTTCTAAGCCGCGCCGGTCTCGACTTACATGGGGCAGATCAGAGCGACGGGTTGGGCGATGCCGGTTCGTTTGCGCCGGACTTCATGGTGAATTACTTGCACTTCATGACGAAGCAGCCGCACTTTGCGGTCTTCGAACGCGCGCTTCCGGTGCTCGGCATTGACGGCACGCTCTTCAATATTCAGAACGGAAAGCCGGGCGCGGGCCACGTGCATGCAAAAACGGGAACGTGGA
Organism: Vulcanimicrobiota bacterium; assembly: GCA_030947385.1. Taxonomy (GTDB): domain Bacteria; phylum Vulcanimicrobiota; class Vulcanimicrobiia; order Vulcanimicrobiales; family Vulcanimicrobiaceae; genus JACRUB01. The sequence continues at coordinate 4,157 of JALZBM010000089.1, read as the reverse complement.
GCCAAAGCGACCGCCTCAACACCGGCACGCTCATTACCGCGAAAGGACTCGCGGGCTACATCACTACCAAAGATGGCCGGCATCTCGCGTTTTGCGCGTATCTCAATAACCTGTTCGTCAAACACAACGCGGACCCGGCCGGCGAAGGCCACGTCGCGGGTCAGATTCTGGGAGAAATCGCGAACGCGGCCTACCTCTACGCGCCGTAAAATGGCATTGTTATCGCAGTCACTTTCGGCACAAGGAACCAGCATCGCGACACCTTAGCACTCCACGTTATTCGCTAGCCGTCTGCATCGGGATGAGACGGCCCAGCTAACGGCACCATGACTCGCAGCGCATTGCGTTCGACCGTGAATTTCGCCGGCGTGTATCCGCCGAAATCGCCGTCAATCGAAACGAGATGCCGGCCGCGAGTTTTGATCACGATTTTCTTTGCAGAAAAACTCTGCGCGTCCGGTAGTAGCGTCTGCGTGCCGGCTACGACCGCCAGATACATGCGCACCAGCTCGAGATGACTCAAGCCCGTCGTCGTGAAAAACGAAAGCAGACCGTCGGTGATCCAAGCGTCAGGCAGGAGCGGCTGCGTTCCAAAATAGCGGCCGTTCGCAATTACAATTTGAAATGTTTTGAGTTTCTGCTTTTTCTTGTTCGCTTTGACGACGCACGAAAAGGGTTTCTCGGTCGCGAGCGGTTTGATCGCGCAGAGCGCGTAGGCGAACGACCCGATGAAACGCTTTAACCAGCGCGGCGTGCGGGCGCCGACTTCCGCCGTTAGTCCGATGGTAGAAAAATTCGCGAAGTAGTTTCCGTTCACGCGTCCGAGATCGACCCTTGCCACTCTACCGTTGACGATCGCCTCGACGGCCGCTTCCAAATCTGAGGCGATTCCGAGCGTCTGCGCGAAACTGTTTCCGGTCCCCCCGGGAATCAGGCCCAGCACCGCATCCGTATACGCAAGCGGCCCGACAGCGGTTGTTTGCGCGCCGTCGCCACCGGAAACGACAATCAGCTTATGTCCGGACTTCACCGCTTGCTTGACCCGCTTGCGAAGTGCGCTCCGGTCCGCAACGATGTGGTATTCGACGATGTCGATTCCACGCTCGCTGAGCAGTTTGGACGCCGCAATGACGCCCTGGGCGCCGCGCCTGGACTCGTGACCGCCCAGAATGACGGCCTCGCGCAATGAAGTACCTCCTCATCCGTTTCAAAAAAAGCGCGGCCAGGGCGCGCGCGGGAATGCCGTAGCAACTTCCCGGATGCCCGGCGGGTCCTGGATAAGTACTATTACATCTATGAATGCCCTTGATTACCGGTGGGACGCCGTGCGCGACCGCCGCGCCGACCCAACCTTTATCTTCGCTGTGCGGACGACGCGCATTGCCTGCCGCCCCGGTTGCCCCTCGCGCACGCCCTCACATGAAAACGTGCTCTTCTTTGATGACTTTGCCGCGGCGAAGGCGGCCGGATTTCGCGCCTGCAAGCGCTGCGCGCCGGACGACGTCGCACCCGATGCGGACCGTCAACGGCTCGTCGCACGGGCTTGCGAATTATTGAACAATGCAAATCCGCCGTCGCTCGACGATATTGCGCGCGCGGTCGGCCTGAGCCGATTTCACTTCCAACGCGTCTTTCGCGCTACCATGGGTGTGACGCCGGGCGAATACAAACGTGCGGGCCGTCAGCAACGTTTACGCACGGCGCTGACGCGCAATGCCGATGTTACCGCGGCGATTTACGATGCGGGGTATGCCTCGCCGAGTAGCGCGTACGAAGACCGGCCGCTCGGCATGACGCCGTCGTCATTTCGCGCCGGCGCGAGCGGCGAGCACATTTCGTATGCGATTGCGCAATGTTCGCTCGGCAGCGTGCTCGTTGCCCAGACGCAGGTTGGTATCTGCGCAATCGAATTGGGCGACGATGAGGACACCGTGATCGCAACGCTGCGTAAACACTTCGCGAATGCCGACCTCGAACGCGACGATGCAGCGCTCCGCGACAATCTCGCGAGTGCAATCAGGTTGATCGACGACCCTGCCGCCAACGTCGCCATGAATCTCGACGTGCGCGGCACCGCCTTTCAGCGCCGCGTTTGGAATGCGCTGCGGGAGATTCCATCGGGCACGCGCGTAACGTATGGCGCGATTGCTCGCGCGATCGGCAGTCCCGGCGCGGCGCAAGCTGTGGGCGCTGCATGCGCCGCAAACCGGATTGCGGTTGCCGTTCCGTGTCACCGCGTCGTGCGCGAAGACGGAGAACTCGCGGGCTACCGCTGGGGCACCGCGCGCAAACGCAACCTGCTGGAAAAAGAACTCACCCTTACGGAGCGATGACCACCGGCGGGTTGTAAAGCGGCCGGATACCCGGACCGGCCCCACCCGAATACCGTGGACTGAATACGATCTTCGAAACGGGATTGGACGCCGAAGGTTTGGGTACGCTTGCGACCACGTATTGCACGGTGGGGCCCTCGCCGGGCGCGTAGACGTCGAGCCCCAAACGTTTTCCCGTAAAGTCGTGCGCGAACCGCGTTTCCAGGCTGGTTTGCGTACCATCGCGCAATATGACGGCGATATCCGGTGTTGGTAGATGATCTGCATATTTGCCCGCATTGCGAAGTGCGATCGTCAGCACCAGCGCACCCGTTCCATCGGGATCGGGTTGGCCGAGCGGGACGAGATAGCCGTTGGCGGCCGTCCATTCAATACGGATGATTCGAAAGTCGTAAGAACCGAAACGAAACGCACGATTCATCCACACTTGATCTTCCGCAAAAACGGGCGAGGTGCAACAAGCCGCGCAGATCGCCGCCAACAGCGCGAGCGCGCCCAAACGTTTCACGGTTTAGGAAAGACCCTCGCGCCCGTGCGGCGCGCCGAGGTTTTGCACCGGCCCGACGGGCACGATGCGCGTCGGGTTGATGTCGTCATGCGTGAAATAGTAGTGGCGTTTGATGTGGTCGAAATTGACCGTGTCCGAAACGCCGTCGATTTGATACAGATCGCGTAGATAACCCGAAAGGTTTGGATACTGGGCGATCAACCGCAGATTGCATTTGAAATGTCCGTAGTAGACGGCATCGAAGCGCACAAGCGTCACGAAGAGCCGCCAATCGGTTTCGAGCGGCCGCGAACCGAACAGATAGCGGCGGGTGCAAAGTCGCTCGTCCAGTGCATCGAGTTGCGCGAACAGACCGCGTGCCGCGCGTTCGTAGGCGTGTTGCCGCGTAGCAAATCCGGCTAAATACACGCCGTTGTTGACCGTTTCATAAATGCGATCGTTCAGCGCGTCGATGTCTTTGCGGTGTTCTTGCGGATAATACTCAGTATCGTTTGAAGCGAATTCCTCGAACTGCGTCTCGAGCATCCGCAGGATGTGGTCGTCGTTATTGCTCACGATCGTTTTGTTCTGCGAATCCCAGAGCACGGGAACGGTCACTCGTCCGCGGTACCCGGGTGCGCTCTTCTCGTACGCCTCGCGCAGAAATGAGAAACCGTTGAGTGGATCGGGCTGTAACCCGTCGCCCTGACCGAAAGCCCATCCGCGCTCGTCTCGCACGGGATCGACCACCGTCATGCCGATGGTCTTTTCGAGCCCTTTGAGGCGGCGCATGATAATGGTGCGGTGCGCCCACGGACACGCGAGCGACACGTAGAGATGATACCGTCCGGCTTGCGCGGGAAAGCCGGACGTCCCATCGGCGGTCACCCATGCCTCGAAGGCGTCGGCCTGCCGGTTGAAACTGCCGCTCTCGGTTTGCTCGTTGGGGAACTGCGCTTTGGTGGTCATGCTTTCTCTAAACCCCGGACACCCAAACCGGTTTGCTTTACTCCTCGGTATTGGCCGCTGTGAGGGTACTGCCGCTCTTGCGGCGGGCGGCGCGGCGCGCGGCCTCCTTGATTGCATTGGTTCCCATCCCGTAATGTTCGATGAGTTCCATGGGATCGCCGGATTGGCCGAACGTATCGTGAACGCCGATGAACTCCACCGGAACGGGATGTTTTTGCGCGAGAATCTCCGCGACGCGCGAGCCCATTCCGGCGTGCACTTGATGCTCTTCAACCGTAACGACGGCGCCGCATTGCTGCGCCGCTTTGACGACGGCCGACTCGTCCATCGGCTTGACGGTGTGATTGTTGAGCACGAGGCATTGGATG
>JALZBM010000279.1 GCA_030947385.1 Vulcanimicrobiota bacterium | reverse complement strand
GCGTACCTTCGTACTTGGAAATACACGACGATCGGGATGCGATCGAAGGTACCGACCGCGTGTTACTCATCATCGAAGACGATGTGATCTTTTCGCGAATTCTCTTAGGTTTAGCCAGGGACCGGGGCTTCAAGGGAATCGTCGCGCTTTCGGGCGCCGATGGCCTGGAGTTGTCTCGTAAGTATTTGCCGGATGCCATCACCCTGGACATCGGGCTTCCCGATACCGACGGATGGAATCTGCTCGCGGAACTGAAGAAGGATCCGAACACGGCAAATATTCCCGTGCACGTTATTTCCGGCGAAGAGCAGTGGCAGCGGGCTTTGGATTCGGGCGCAATCGCGCACCTCAAGAAGCCGGTCACCGAAGAAGCGCTCACGGAGACCTTCGATAATTTACTCGGCTTCGCCGGGAGTCGCACGCGCAATCTCCTGGTCATTGAGGATGACCTCACCCAGCTGAATGCGATGGTCAACCTCATCGGCAGCGGCGAAGTTTCCGTGACCGCCGTTCGAACCGGCGCCGAAGCGCTTGCGGCGCTCAAAACCAATAAGTTCGACTGCATCGTCGTTGACCTGGGGCTGCCCGATTTTGCGGGCGACGAATTGATCGAAAAAATTCGGGCCCAAGATCAGCACGTCAGAACGCCGATCATCGTGTATACCGGTCGCGATTTGACGCGCCAGGAGGAAGCAAAGCTCGGACGGTTGAGCGAGGCCGTCATCGTTAAAGATGCCATGTCGCCCGAGCGGCTGCTGGACGAGACGAAGTTCTTCTTGCATCAAGTCGAGGCGCGCTTGCCGTCGAGTAAGCGTACTCTGGACGTTCCCTCCGGCAGTGGGAACATCGAGGGCAAGAAGGTGCTCATTGTGGACGATGACGCGCGCAACATCTTCGCGCTCGGCAGCGCATTGGAAGCGCATCGACTCGAGGTGCTCAGCGCGGAGAGCGGTCAAGAAGGCATCGACGTTCTCATGCGGTCCGAAGTGGACATCGTGCTGATGGACATCATGATGCCCGACATGGATGGCTTTGAGACCATCCGGCGCGTCCGCCAGAACGCCCGTTTTGCGGACATTCCTATTATCGCGTTGACGGCGAAAGCGATGAAGGGTGACCGGGAGAGCTGCATCGCAGCGGGCGCCTCGGAGTACGTAAGCAAGCCCGTGGACGTCGATCAACTGCTTTCGCTGCTTCGCGCATGGTTAACCAAATAGCGGCGGCGGAGAGCATCCCTTCGCCCGAGCGCGGTGACGAACTCGGGACGATCGAACTCTTTTTGCTGCTCGAAGCGCTCGTGCGCTGGACCGGGTACGATTTTCGGGATTACGCCCCATCGGCGCTCAAGCGGCGCGTATACGAGCGCATGCGTTCTGAAGATGTCGCCACGATATCGGCGCTCCAAGACCGCATCTTGCACGATAACGATGCGATGAAGCGGCTGGTCTTCGCGCTATCAAATACGTACAATCGGTTGTTGCAACCGCCCGACTTTTTCCGTGCGCTGCGCGAGTCGGTGATCCCGCTGTTGCGCACGTATTCGTTCGTTCGAATATGGTTCCCGGCATGCGGCACCGGCGAGGACGTTTACGCAGTCGCGTCGATGCTGTTTGAGGCGGGAATGATCGACCGCTGCATGATCTACGCGACCGATCTGAGTGAGATGGCGTTGGCACGTGCGCGAGAGGGAACTTTTGGGATCAACTCGCCGGCCGATTTTTCAACCGACTACGCGGCCAGCGGAGGGACCGAGTCGGTGAACCGTTTCTGCGCGCTCGATGCGCATGCGGTCCACTTTAACGACATCCTGAAGAAGAACATCATCTTTGCGGAGCACAGTTTAGCCACCGACGCCTCTCTTAACGAATTTCAGGCCATCGTCGCTCGCGGGGTATTGCCGCCCTTGAACATGAGCCTGCAATATCGCGTGCACAATTTATTTTTGCAGAGCCTGAGTCGGCTCGGATTTTTGTGTTTGGGAAATCTCGAATCGCTCCATGCTACGCCGCATGAGGGCGCCTTCCGGCAGGTCGACCCGACTTTCCCGATCTATCGACGCATGCGGTAGGCCCTTGCAAGGACCGTGGCGACCACTGAACCAAAGGGACGATCATGAATCCTGAAGTGGTCCATCATTTTTTTGCCTGGAGTCCGTGGGTTTTCGTCGCCCTCGGGTTTGGCGTCGTGTATTATGCAACTCGGCACGAACACGCCGACGTCGTTCCAATCGGCAAAACGTACGCATGCGCCGCATGTGGAAAGCGCGGGAAACACGAGCATATGGTGCCGGTGAGCGCGGCGGGTTCCTTAGTTTGGTACTGCCACCGCTGTTCGCACGCCGGTGAGGCACGCGTTCAGATCTGAACGACCTCGCGTATTTCTGGAACGTCTAGTCGGACGATGTGTTCTATCGCCCCTTTGAGCGTCATATTTGCGGCCGAACATCCGCCACAAGCACCGAGCATCTGGACGAACGCCGTTCCATTCTCGACCTTTATCAGCCACACTTCGCCGCCGTCCATGTGGATGCCGGGGCGAACCTTGTCGATAGCGGCGTTGACACGTTCCTCGATGGTGGCTTCGTGCTCGCTGTCCGTAATTACGACCCGTACCCCTTCATGAGCTCGTGCATGCGCGAAGCCATACTCACTGCGTCGGCCCAATCGCGCTGCCACATGTTTCGCCCGAAAATCAGCCCGACGCAACCGGCCTCCATCGCAATCTTCGCCTTGTGAAGAGTATCTTCGTCGCCCATTTTGCTGCCGCCAGAAACGAGTACGAGTGACCGTCCGGCCGACTTGACCACTTTGGCCAGACCCTCTTCGTCTGATAACTGCAACGTGTTGTACGGTTTCGGCATAGCGTTCGCGGTTGCCGCATCCCATTTCGGGACGTTGAGTTTGATAACGTCGGCGCCCATTTCGCACGCAACCCGTGCCGCGTAATCGATCGCGTACAGCGAATCAATTCCGCCTTTACCTTTGATTGCCGCACCCCGAGGATACGCCCACACGATCAACGGCATGCCGTAGCGTTCGCATTCACGCCGTAC
>JALZBM010000278.1 GCA_030947385.1 Vulcanimicrobiota bacterium | reverse complement strand
GTGCGAAACCGGGGATTTTCCCTTGTCCGCGGACAATGAGACGGTATTCCAACTCGGTTAAAGGGTGTTTTGCATGAAAGCCCATCGGACTATTTCAAAGCAGATGTGTCTGCAGCGCATTGCGTTCCTACCAGCCGCGCTTGCGATTGGGTTCGCTCTTGCGGGATGCGGACGGCCGGGCGATTCGCTCAAATTTCGGGCGCCGGCAAAATTTGGGGATGCTCAAAATATTATGGGGCTAACCCAAATCTGGGAAACCCCGGATAAAAAAGAAGTTCTGATGCTCACCAAAGTCCCTTTTGGTTCGGACTCGAAAAATGTTTTGCAGACGGCGACCCTAAAAGGCGCCCGGCTTGAGAAAAAAGAGCAGATCAGGATCTGCGGCAATGAGCCGGCGACCCTATTCATGCTTTCAAAAGAGAACGAACGACAGCGCATTGACGCCGTCGTAAAATCGGCCGGAGGCGCGACCTATTTGGCGATGTACATCTATTCACAAGACGCCAAACCCAATTCGCAAGCCGAATCGGCAATCCGCGACCTCTGCGAGAAGTAACCTGAGCGCGCACGATAGCTCTGATGGCTCATCGGCTACGTTTGTCGCGGAAAACGACCCCACGGTTAACGCTTCTACAACACGCAACTGGAGCCGGACACGGTTCTTCGATGCAGCCGATTCGAAGGCGTATAATCAAGCCGCTGCCGCCGATTCCTGGGCGCGGACGTTACAATTTTTATCAAAGTATCTTGACGATGGCGTGTAGTCTGCGGTATAAACCCTAAGGCTGTCCTCGCGGCATGGCGGGCCGGAGGATGGTTCTCACCTGGAACGAGGGTTTTTTTCAATGGTTACCGCCGGCGAGAGCATCTTTGCCTCGCGCAGTTTTCGACAGTATTACATCGGGCAGGCCTTCAGCTATTTTGGCGATGGCCTTCGGCTGCTCACGATTCCGCTGCTCGTCTTTTACTTAACGCACAGGGCACTGGGAATCGGCATCGCGTTCATTCTCGAAGTCGCGCCGTTTGCATTCTTCGGTCCGTTTGCAGGCGCAATTGCCGATCGCATGGACCGGCGCAAACTCATGATTTTATGTGATTTCGTACGGCTTTGCGTGCTCGTCTGTTTTGCCGTGCTCTTCTTTACGCATCGCCTCACCGTACCGATGATTTACGGCGGTCTGGTCGTACTCTCGATTGCCGCCGCGTTCTTCATGAGCGGGCAAGCACCGAGCATCCCCTATCTTTTGGGCAAAGACCGCACGACCGAAGCGGTTTCGGTCTTGGTTTCCGCCGAGAGCGGCTCCAATCTCATCGGTCCGATGATCGGCACCACGATCATGCAGATCGTGGGACCTCTCCCCGCCCTCGTGATAAATGCGTTTACCTACGGAGTTTCGCAGCTCTCGCTGTTTTTGGTGCCCACGCTCGGTCCCGATGTGATCGAGGGCATGCCGACAATACGCGAACTGCTCTCCGACGTGCGCGACGGCTTTCGTTTTGCGCTATCGGATCCGGCGATGCGCGCGATGATGGTATTGAGCTTCTTTCTCAACATGGCGGGCTTCGGCGGGTACTCAATTTTAATTCCGTTTCTCAAACACTCGTTCGCCGCATCGGATCAGCAAATCGGGATTTTCTTCGCGTTTAGCGCGTGCGGAAACATCATTGGCGCGGTCGCTGCCGGAAAGTTCGCCACGAAGTGGCCGTTCGGGCGAACCGTGTTGTGGACGTTGCTGATTGACGGGATCATTTTCATCCCGTTCATTTACGCGACGAATTTCTACATTGCGGCTATTTTCTGGTCGATGGCGAGCGCGTGCGCCGGCTTCGAGGTCACCCTGATTATCGGCTGGCGCTTGCGCATTACACCGGATCAGTTGGTGGGGCGCGTTACCGGCGTCGTGCGGCTTGTCGTGTTGGCAGGTTTGGTTCCCGGCGTGCTGACGCTCACGCTTATCGCCGACCACATCAGCGCGCATGTTGCAATGACCATCTCCGCGTATTCGTATCTCGTGATGGCGATTGTGGGGTGCGCCGTACCGTCGATCCGTAGAGAACGCCGCTAACAAAAGAGCACCGCTTTCGCGGTGCTCTTTGATCTCCCGTACGAGGAAGGTTAGCCGGAGAAGGTCGGCACTTTGAAGTTTGACTCGTCGGCCGCTTTAAGACCCGACTCGTCGCGAAGGACCGCGACTTTGTCCAGCCGTTCCCACGGAAGATCGAGTTCGGGGCGGCCGAAATGGCCGTACGACGCCGTCGGAAGATAAATCGGCCGGCGCAAATCGAGATTGTGGATGATCGCCGCCGGACGCAGATCGAAGTGGCGCATCACGAGGTCTGCAATTTTCTCCTCGGAGATCTTTGCCGTTCCGAACGTTTCGACCAGGACGCTCATCGGACGCGCGACGCCGATCGCATAGGCAACCTGCACTTCGCAGCGGTCGGCAAGGCCGGCCGCAACGATGTTCTTTGCAACGTGACGAGCCGCATATGCCGCGGAGCGATCGACCTTGGTCGGATCCTTACCGGAGAATGCACCGCCACCGTGACGGGCCATGCCGCCATACGTATCGGCGATAATTTTCCGGCCCGTCAATCCGGCATCACCTTTGGGACCGCCGATAACAAAACGTCCCGTCGGATTGACGTAGATGTTGGTTTTGTTATCGCGCATGCTCTTAGGAATGATGTGATTGATAACTTTCTCGGTGACTTCTTGGCGGATGACCTCGAGGGCCACGTTCGGATCGTGCTGCGTTGAAATAACGACGGAATCGACGCGAACGGGTTTTTGCCCATCGTACTCGACGGTGACTTGCGACTTGGCGTCGGGACGAAGATACGTGATGTCGTTATTTTTGCGCAGCGCGGCCAGGTGACGCGTGAGGTTGTGCGCGAGCGTGATCGGCAGCGGCATCAACTCTTCGGTCTCGCGCGAAGCGTACCCGAACATCATGCCTTGGTCGCCCGCTCCGGTCAGCTCGAACTCGTCGTGGCTACCCGTCGCTTTGACTTCGAACGACTTATCGACGCCCATTGCGATGTCGGGGGAC
>JALZBM010000015.1 GCA_030947385.1 Vulcanimicrobiota bacterium | reverse complement strand
GGCGCCAGGATTGGCGCAGAGCCAAGTGGCGCCTCCGTCTCCCGCTGCGCAGCGGTCGGCCGCTCCGGTGGCAGCGTCCGCGCCTCCCGCAAACGTGACCTGGCAAACGAACCTCTCCGGATATACGTTTCGCACCGATCATCCGAACGCGACGGGCGCACTCGATACCCCTGACGGCAAAGATCCGGGCTCACGAACGGATTACGGCAATATTTTAGTGAGCGTGATGCGCAATACCGGAACGTTTCGATTCGGCGCGACCGCAGGCGAATATACTTTTCCAGTTGTCGGAACGGCACTCAATCCGACGTTCAAGGCAGGAGCTAACACCGACTTATACAGTTACGTTCCGATCGCGTTCGTGCAGTTCGTGCCCAACGATACCTGGACTTTGAGCGCCGGAAAACTTGCCACGCTCATCGGTCAAGAGAGCGCGTTCACCTGGCAAAACGTCAACATTCAACGCGGACTCGGATGGAACCCCGAGCCGGTCGTAAGCCGCGGGGTTCGCGCACAATACACGCACTCGAGGTTCACGGGGATTCTCGAGTACAACGACGGGTTCTATTCGGGCCGATTAAACTCGCTTGAAGGTTCGTTTTCATTTAAGGCTTCGGATAGGGTAAACTACACGTTAGCCTTCATTTTACCGCCCTCCGGCTCAACGCCCAATCCCACGACGTCTACGGCAAACAAACGCGTGCTCGATTTGATGACGACGCAGATTTTCGGGAAGCTTACGCTCGCCCCGTACCTGCAGTGGCTCGAATCACCGGCATCAACGGCTAACGGTTTCGGCAGCGACGAGCGGGCCTTCTACGGCGTAATGATCGCAAACTACGCATTCGGCCCGGACTGGTCTTTGGCCGCACGTTACGAATCGGCCACCAACGGCAGCGGCGCTCTGGACGCCAGCCCCAACGCCGACTTGGTCGGCTTCGGGCCGGGCAGCGCTGCAACGACGTTTACTGTCACACCGCAATTCAAAACGGGGCACACGGCGATTCGTGCCGAGTATTCATCGGTGAACCTTGGCAAGTTCATTCCCGGACTGGGATTCGGTCCGCACGGGCTCGACCGCGGGCAGTCCCGGCTCGGTCTGGAAATTAGCGCGCAATTCTAATACTTGACGTAACGCGCTATTCGGGAGCGTTGATGGTGATCGGCGCATTCCATTCATAGGTAGTAATGTATGTTTTTCCGCGGGTCGTGGTTTCTATCCTTACCGGCAAAGAGTCCGCTTGCAAATATATGACATTCTGGACTCCGAACTTCGGTGCGTTCATGTGGTACACGTGCAGGCCGTTAACCAACCCAAGATCCACGACATCTGCGCTCCGGCAGCTCTGCAGTAACGTCCCGTTATCGGCAGCTGCTTTCCATATTTGGATTTCGCTTTCAAACGCGTGCGAGCCGGAGCCTCCATACCAGTGACCGCCTAGGTTCGTCCAACTCTTGTTTCCGATGCTTATAGATTGGTGCCCGTCGTTATCTGTACGCAGGCGATCCGGCGCAACAAATTCCGTCTTAACGGTTGGCCCACCAGGCGCAATTTTCGTCTGCGTATACGAATTCGCGGCGCCCATCCGCGAGTACATGGTGACGAGATCGGTGCACGGGTCAGTGACACGCGCGATGGGAAGCAGTGTGATCGCAAAACTAGAAACGAGAAGTTGCACTAGCATAGGCACCCCCCAGAAAGACGTACTAAATTTGTCTAAAAAGTGCGCGATCCTTGCGAGCCGTGACGACGGCGCCGAATAGGACGGTATAGTGCAAAACGCTCACAGGGCAAGCGGTTTGGGGAGTCAGGCCGTTTCAAATGCGTTGTTCAAGGCAGGCTGCTCCGCTAGCAGTCAGGAAGCCAGTCTCTTCCATTTGCCTCCAGTGGGGTTGAGATGCGCATTTTACTTCGGTTATCGTAACGGTCGCGATCGCATCATTCCCACTTTTTGCGTTCGCTGGAACACGCATACCGATTCCGGGCGGCACAGCTGTACCGGTTCGTATCGTTGACCGGGTGGACTCAGGTACGGCGGCCGTTGGTGAAACCTTCGATTATAAGGCCGATGATAACGTTGTCGTTAGTGGCTTTATTGTGATCGCTCGAGGCGCCCAAGGACGCGGAACGGTGACGACCGTCGATCCAGCGGGCAGTCACGGGCATCCCGGATACCTCGGCCTCAGCTTCAGTTATATCTATGCAGTTGACGGCGAAAAAATTCGACTTGACAGTGCCAAGAAGGCAGCTCGGGACAAAATAACTCAGGTGCCTCTTCGACGGCGACAATAGCAAGCGCGGTCCTGCTCGGCCCAGTTGGCCTGTTTGCCCATAATTGGGTCAAGGGCAAAAATGTCTCGGTGGATTCCTCGCGGCTGTTGAGCACTTTGGTTAGCGATACCGTCCACGTGATTGCAACTCAGCGCGCCTGCAACGTCCAGCGACTTCGCCCATTAGCGATGGGCCATTAGATGACGTGAACCGGGATCGTTACGATGTTCGGGACGCTTGCATCGGGCCAGAATTGCAGCTGTAACTCCCCGGGCGCGCGCGGCCTAAACGTAAAATCTCGAGTCTCGCCGATGGTAATCGATTGGACCGCCGATTCCGGCACGCGTTGTACGGCCGGCACATACGCACCATCTATTTGGAGAGGACTCCATTTTGCGGCACGGCCACCCGCACTCAGAGACACCACCGCTTCCGTCCAAAACGTGGTCACGTTGATAAAGCGAAAGCGCTGAAGTACTCCAGCGCGGCAGGTTATCGGGGGCGGCGAGAATTCGCCATTGACGAAGATCTTGAGAACGTCGCTCAGCTTGTGCGTCGTCGTGATCGTAAAGACGTGGTCGGAGACCGGGTCGAACGTTGTACCCGGTTCGAGCACGATGAGCGGCCCCGCCAGCCCCGCGCGCAATTGCCAAACGTCGTCCATGTGCGTATGGTAAATGAACGTACCTGCGCGCGGCGGCGTCATCCGCACCTGGAAGGTTTGGCCTGATTCAATCATTGGCGCGACACGCTTGCCGTAGCCGCTTATCCCCATGACGCCGTCGTAGTAACTGTCCGCAAGTTCGATACCGTGCCAATGGACCGCCGTCGGCTCGTGCAACATATTGGTAACTTCAATTGCCGTGGGTACACCGCGCGTCAAGATGACGGGCGGCCCGATCGCGGCGCTTTCATTTACCCGATCGCTCCCTAATACGTACCGGAATGACGGCGCGTCCGAACGATCGTCGGCCGCGGGTTGAACGCGCAAGTGAAAGTGCTGCAGGGGAGTTGGCCGTGCGGCTGTCCTTTGTTTGCGATCGTGTACGGTGAATCCGAGAATAAGGCCGCCCATGCCCGCGTGCCGCACGAATTCAGATTCATATCGATCTTCAGGCATCGTTTCTTTGCCGGCAAGCATCGCCGCGATTGGGAGATGGCCGAGTGTGTGATATGTGAGGTGGCAGTGAAAGAGCCAATTGCCCGGGCGATCCGCTTGCCAGGTTAGTGTAAAGGTATTGCCGGGCTTGACGAGTTCGGTGACGACGTGATCCCGATCCGAATCCTTTTTGTATATTGTATCGGCAAGGCCGTCGCCACGCGAATCGACGGTGAAGTAGTAACCGTGCAGATGCATCGGATGGCTGCCGTGGCTGGCGTTAAGCCATCGCCAGTGCACGCTCTCACCCCGATTCATCGAAAGGCTCTCCGTATGGGGCCACGCGTGTCCGTTAATGGCGTTTAGCTCATAGTTAAAGTTGGGGCTGCCATTTTTGTGCGTAACGTTTATCCATTGACTGATGACGAAAATTCGATCGCGAAGCACTGCTTTGAAGCCGGGCGGGTCGACGACAATTGCGCCGTTGAGCTGCGAATCCGCGCGGAAACGCTTGGCGAAATTCGCGGCGCGTGTTGAGCCCCAATAAAGATACGTCCCCGTTGCACTCAAACGAAAACGAACGACCTGCGTGCTCCCGAACGGTATACGCACTGAGCGATCCCGATCTGTCGGACGATTTACCATTCCATGCATAGACAGAATGGATCCAGGAATAGCGTTGTGCACGGTCGCGATCACAAGTGTGCCGGCGCGAGCGCGGATAAGCGGGCCAGGAATCTGCGGACGCTTACCCATTTCAGAGAATGTTTGAATCGGAATCGCAGGAACGCCGTTGCCATCGGGATACCACAGCGCGATTCGCGCCTCGAGCGATACACGCAGCACCGAACCTGTTAGGATACCGGCTGCGATGCGATTATCGTTGGCGCGCGCAGTAATCGGTCGCGCAAGAATCATTGTTGGATTCCCGGACGCCCTCGCCGTGCTCGCTTGCGCGCCAATAGCAAGCAAAACAGCGATTAAAATGCTCAATTTCATCGTAGCGGCCCACTTTCTCTGTTAGACGATTCAAGCGAGCAAGGGCTACCCCTATGAGTACGCATTAAGGGCTGTCCGAAATCCAGTTAAGATTGCTTGGAAAGAACCTGTCTCAAAGCGGCCCGGTTAACCGGGGCACTTCAGGATCGGCACCACGCGCAGGGCCTCCATTAATACTTTGGTCGCGCCTGGCGAGCGGTGTAAACGAGCGATGCGATTAAAAAACCCGAGCTGTGCAGCTCGGGTTTTTTAGCTTTATGGTCGGGCTGACAGGATTTGAACCTGCGACCCCTTGACCCCCAGTCAAGTGCGCTACCAAGCTGCGCTACAGCCCGTCACCCGTAGGTGCCGACGTGGGGTATTTATCGCCGTCCAGCCGATTCTCCCTTGGAGGCGCCGAGGATGATACTTGGCGCAGAAGCGAAAAGTCAGTCGGCATGGTGTGTCTTCGGATGATTTTAGCGATGTTGTTTTGCCTAACGGCGGCGGCCGGCGCAAGCGGCAGCGACGGCGTAGCGGATCGCGCGCTTCTCCAACGCGCCTCAGGATCCGAAATTCTTAGCGCTGCCTGTAACCGCCTCATGACACCGATTTTTGACGCGGCCGCCGCGGAGTCGACTTCCGGCACCGCAGATGCCAATTTGAAAGCCATGACGCGTTTTATTCTTTCAGGTCACGAGACGCCAGCTCGGATCAACTGTGCGCGTAGGCTCGCAAATGTGCAAAAGCTTAACGCTGATTCATCTAAGAGCGGATATGCGCGCGCAGCAAATGTCGTCGTGCTGAGCATGTTTGAATCTGCAGACCCCGAGATTAGGGAAGGCGCCGCAAACGCTCTCTGGGGAACGGTCTATCCGGAAAACGGCCGGGCTCTGCTGCGCCATGCGCTTAACGATCCCTCGCCGGTGGTCGCCGCAGCATCCTTTGAAAATTTGCTTTACCCAATGGACGCAGATATCAAGATTTCGCACGATGGCCCTCGATATCGGGATGCGATCTCGCGTGGACTGGCGTCGAACGACGATCGCGTGGTTGCCGGGGCGCTTTCTGCATTTGCAGAGTACAGTCCCTACGACGCGGATTCACTCTTGCGCCGTTATGCCGTTGGCAAACGACCTGTCGTCCGCCGCGGAGCGATTGATGCCTACAACGGGGTAATGCGAATCAATCCCGGAATGGTGAGATTTGTCGAATCTCGGCTGAGCGATGCCGACGTAGACGTGCGCGACTCCGTTATGCTGCAACTCTTTCGATGGGGCGATCATCACGCCTTACCGAAAATCGCGCATCTTGCCAGAACGGCTCCGACGGCTGAAGAGCGTTCTACCGCTCGCAAATTTGAGGCTGCTTTGAAAACGCAGCCGGATATTTTGCATTAATGTGTCTTCAGCTTAAAACACACGTTACAGTTGTCCTGACGAATCGCGCGATCCAGGCGCCGAGGTCACCGGCTTTCCAGACAACGTTCCCTTCGCCACGAAGGGCATCACGAGCGTAAGAACGCCCACGACGATTATGAAAATGGCGACGGCGCGCCCATACGAAAGCAAGTAAAACGCAACTCCTAGGCTCAACTGCATTAAACCCAACGAGATGCTGGAAAAGCGGCTCTTCTTCATGATCATCAAAAACATCCACAACACGGCGAAGACCATTGCTGCATAGTCAAAGTAGATTCCGATCATGGCGAACATTTCACGGGTTTGTGACCATTACGATCCACGCCCCTTCTAGATCGCGAGTGCGTCCGGCTTCGTGCCATCCAGCCCTGCGGTACAGTGCAATCGCAGCTGCATTCCACGGGCGCACCTCGAGACGCACTTCCGACACGCTAAGGGCGCGCATTTGCGCAAGGCCGCGCGTCACCAACAGCTGAGCGATGCCCCGCCCCTGCGCCTCGGGAGCGACCGCAATGTTGAGCAGTTGGGCATCACCTTTACTGCGGAAGCGCTGGCCGCCGGAGATGAAGAGTATCTTGTTGCGGACGATGCGCCCTATCGCGCCCCAGCGCAACTCGCGGCGCCAAAACGTGCTCCAGGACCAACGCAAGACAGCGCCCGATAAAATCGCGCGCCGCTGCATTTTTTTTAGACTGGGGACAAAAATTGCATATCCGACGAGTTCGGCATCCTCCCGCGCGGCGATGAATCCGTCCGGCGCTACGCCCTGCAGAAATTGCCACACGTCGATTAAAGCAGACGGACGAACATCTTCGCTCTGAGGCGATCGATGCTCGTCCGCAAATGCTTTCGAAAAAATCTGGACTGCTTTGGGAACTTCGTTTCGGTCGAGAAGACCGATGCTTAGCGCTTACGGCCGCCTTTTTTCGCGGTGCTCTTTTTGGCTGGGCTCTTTTTGGCAGCGCTTTTCTTGGCCCCGCCACTCTTTTTGGAGGCCGTCCGCGCTCCGCCGATGGCGTCTTTTAATGCTTTTCCGGCCTGAAATGCCGGAACCTTACGGGCGGCAATGGTGATCTTCTCGCCCGTCTTGGGATTGCGCCCTTCGCGCTTCTTGCGTGCGCGCACGACAAAACTGCCAAACGGCGTCAAAGCGACTTTTTCGCCCTTTTGCAGCGCCGTGGTGATCTCGTCGAGCAACATGTCGACAATGTCGCCAACCTGGCGGCGTGACATTTCTTGGTCGTCCGCGAGGGTTTCGATTAGCTCGGCTTTCGTCAAATGAAATCTCCTTAGCGGCTCATGAGAAGTGGGTCGCGGCCGCCTCGGAATGGGATATACGCAAGCAGAGTAAGTCATCCTTCCCCATTCGGAAAAAACCTTAAGGCATGCGGGTTTCCGCCGATTTGGAGGACTTAAGCTCGGCCACGGCGCGCATTGCAAGCAAGTAGGACTGCGGACCGAATCCCGCGATGGATCCCACGCAGACCGGCGCGATCACGCTCGTCCGGCGGAACGATTCTCGCGCGCCGATGTTGGAGAGATGCACCTCGATAACCGGCAGCGCGATGCCCGCAATTGCATCCGCTATGGCATATGAATAATGCGTGTAGGCTCCGGGATTGATAATAACCGCATCGGTATTTTCGCGCGCGCGATGCAACTCATCGATGATCTCACCTTCGTGATTGGTTTGAACGATGCGTACCGTCGCACCAAGCGCGAGCGCGCTTGCTTGAATTTCAAGGTCAATCTGCGCGAGTGTTTGCCTACCGTAAATTTCCGGCTGGCGAACGCCCAAGAGATTGAGGTTTGGACCGTGGATTACGAGCACATGCATAACGTCACTCATGCTCTTCGGGAGGAAATGCATACAGCCTCGAAAAGTGCGTCAGCAATGGCCGACCACATTATCAGTGCAAGCGCACCGGATGCCGGAATCGCGATCGTCGCCGGCATCACGACTCAGCTCGTTATTGAGGCACAGACGCGGCACGCGCTTGCGCCGACAGCCACAGCGGCCGTCGGACGCTTAATCACGGGAGCTGCGCTGCTGGGTACCGCGCTCAAGGGCCGCGAGCGGCTCTCCCTGCAGGTTGCGGGAGACGGCCCGCTGCGGGCCATCGTTGCCGATGTCATGATGCTGCCGAACGGAACCGTCGGCGTGCGCGGCTACGCGAAAAACGGGGACGTCGATATTCCCCTGAATGCGCGCGGAAAATTCGATGTGGCGGGCGCGGTCGGCACGGGCTCATTGCAAGTCACGAAATCCTATGAAGTGGGTCAACCCTATGTTGGGATCGTACCGCTCGTCTCGGGTGAAATCGGCGACGACTTAGCATCCTACCTTGCCAACTCGCAGCAGATCCCCAGCATTGTGGCAGTCGGCGTTCTTGCGAACCCGAGCGGCGTGATGGCCGCCGGCGGCGTAATCGGCCAAGTGCTTCCCGGTGCCGATGAAAAGACGATCGCGCTCTTAGAAGAGCGGGCGCTCGCGATGCGTCCGATTACCGAACAGATCGCAGGCGGCGCCGGAGCTGCAGAGTTGCTAGCCGCCCTCGCAGGCGATCTGGAGATTAAGCATCAGCGAACGATCGACGTTAAATTTGCATGCCGCTGCACGCGAGAAAAGGTCGAGATCGCGCTGCTGGGTTTAGGAAAGGACGAACTGCTGAAAATCGCCAGCGAACAGCCGGAGACGTCGGCCACGTGCGAGTTTTGCAAGGTCACCTACACGCTGTCCTCGCACGATGTATCGAACCTTGTTCAGAGACTCGAAGGACTCTGAGGATCGATGCGCTGCAAAAACTTTTCCTTAATGTGCCCGCCTAAGTTCCAATACCACCAGCCGCATTCGCAACGAATCGGCTTCCCGTTGTCTTGTGGATAGGCGTAGACGCGCTTGCAGCGTTTGCACGTAAACTTTTTGCCTTCAATCGGTGGCGCTGACGAATAGGTTACGGCCATATTCCTAGATTATTCCTTATTACGTTGGAAGGACGCGGATAAATTTGCGCGATCCAACGGACAGCACCGCGGGCTGCCCGGCCGGCCACGCCGCCCTGGGATCGTCCACGAGTATACCATCCACCTTTACCCCATTCCCCGAGATAAGTCGCTCGGCAGCCCGCTTCGATTCTGCAAAGCCCGCCGCCACCAGCACGTCCGCAACTTTGCGTCCGCGCTCGACCGTCAATTCGGCCAGGTTTTCCGTCGGGACTTCCTTGCGCTGCACGGTTCGTTCAAAGAAATCGGCCGCCGCTTTGGCAGCCGTCGCGTCGTGATAACGCGTAACGATCCGGATAGCGAGTTTCTTCTTCTCATCCATCGGATGCGCGGAACCATTCCCGAGCGCGTCGGCAAGCCGCAGAAAATCGGCTTCGGAAAAAAACGCCGCTAGCCGCGCGTAACGTGGGATGAGTTCGTCTGGAATACTCATCAATTTTCCGAACATCGACTGCGGCGACTCGGTGAGACCGACGTAGTTACCCGTTGACTTCGACATTTTTTTGATGCCGTCCAAACCCTCAAGCAATGGAACGGTCATGCAGACTTGCTCGCGCAAGCCCGCATGGGCTTGAAATTGCCGCGCCATCAAGAAATTGAACAGCTGGTCGTTGCCGCCCAATTCGATATCCGACTTGACTGCCACGCTATCGTACGATTGCGCGACGGGGTAAAGAAATTCGTGCAGCGAGATCGGCGTATTGTTTGCGTAGCGCTCCGAAAAATCGTTGCGAGCTAAGAGTTGCGCCACCGTCACCTCCGACATGAGTTTGAGTATATCCGACAGTCGCAGCGCGGCAAGCCACTCGGAATTGTAACGAAGCGTCACGCGTTGCATGTCAAGCACCTTACCGGCCTGATCCCGGTACGTGATCATATTAGCGTTGATCTGCTCTTGCGTAAGCGGCGGCCGCATCGAATTACGCCCGGACGGATCACCGATGCTCGCCGTCGTATCGCCGATGATGAGCGTGACGTTATCGCCATTCTCAACGAACTGCTGCAGCTTGTGCAACACCACGGCATGGCCGATGTGCAAGTCGGGCGTCGTTGGATCGAGCCCGAGCTTAACGACGAGCGGTTTACCTTCTTTAATGCGCGACTCGAACTCGTGACGGGCCTCGACGCGATCGAAGCCGTCCAGCAGTTCGTCGGCTGATAATTTACTCATGAAGCGTCAGCGCAGTTCAAAAACGGTAACCCCCGACCCTCCCTCGCTTTCATCACCAAAGCGCACATTTTTAACGGCACCGTGGTCTTTTAAAAATTCTTGCAGCCCGCGTCCGAGGAGTCCCGTACCCTTGCCGTGGATCAGGCGCAGCGGAGAATTGCCCGCGAGTACGGCTTCGTCGATCCATTGGTCCACCAGCGGTTCGGCTTCGATGAAGCGTTTTCCGCGCACGTCGAGTTCGGTTACGGTCGTCATTGCGGCGCCGAGTTTAGCCGCTCCGGAGTCCGTCGCGCCACGCTTGGTTTTCTTCGGCGCGGCGGTCCGGCGCACGTCGCTTTTTGAAACCGACGTTCGCATCGCTCCGATGGAGACGAGCACGAAATCCCCGTTATCCGCGATGACGTCGCCCTCCTGACCGTACGAAAGCACCCGTACGCGGTCTCCCGGCTCCAATTTTCCGTTCGGGGTCTCGTCGGAACGCTCGGGCCGGATGCCTAAATCGCGGTGCATTTCGTCGACGACCCGCGAGAGGAGATCGCTTTGCGCCGACGTCACTTTGGGCCGGGTAGCATTCGTTTGCGCGCGGCGCTGCAGCTCTATGGTAAAATCGGCCAACGCTTGACGCATCCGCTCGTCGGCAGTGCGCGCGAACGTGCGCCGTTGCGTTTCGAGCGCATCGGTACGTTTACGCAAGTTTTCTTGAAGCCAGGCAATATGCGTTTGCTCTTTGAGGACCAGATTACGGTCCGACGCAAGCCGCGATTGGATCGTCGAAAGGTCGGCCAGCGCCCGCTCGTAGTCGCGTTCGCGGTTTTCCAAACGCGCTTCGGCGCGGTCGATGACGTCGCGCGGGATGCCCATCGCCCTTGCCAGCGGAAACGCGAGCGATTGGCCGGGTGTACCCACATCAAGGTGATACGTCGGCACGAAGGACGACGGATCAAAGCGCACGCTCGCATTCACGACGCCCGGGGTACCGTGCGCGAACAGTTTTAATTCCGTGGCGTGCGTCGTCACGATTCCACAGGCGCGCAGCGTGAGAATTCGCTCCAGCATTGCAATCGCTAGTGCGGCACCGGCGGAGGGCTCGGTGCCCCCTCCGATCTCGTCGACCAGAATCAACGATCGGGCATCGGCCTGGATAATAATTTCCCGCATGCGTGCAAGGTGCGCGGAGAACGTCGAGGCGTTGTCCGCGATCGACTGCTCGTCGCCGATGTCGGTGAAGATTCGCTCAAAGCACCCGATGCGCGTTCCGCTTTGCGCGGGCACTTGCAGTCCGCAATACGTCATCGCTACGAAGAGCCCAACCATTTTTAACGCGACGGTTTTGCCGCCCATATTCGGACCGCTAATGACGACCAACCGCGAGTCACCGCCAAGCGAAATAGACTGCGGAACCGCACGGTCGCTTAGGAGAGGATGACGTCCCTGCCGGATATCGATTTCGGAATCCCCCGAAATCTCCGGCTCGACGGCGGCCATCGCTATCGAAAGCCGCGCCTTCGCCACGAGAACGTCAAGGGTTGCGAGCATCTCCATGTTGAGTTCGATTTGCGGCGCCTGCTGCGCGGCGCGACTCGAGAGGTCCAATAAAATGCGCGCGACCTCACGTTCTTCCTCCAAACGCAGGGTGCGTAGACGATTGTTGGTTTCCAGCGCGGCGAGCGGCTCAACGAACAGCGTTTGCCCGCTCGAACTGGTGTCGTGTACGATGCCTGGAAACTCGCCGCTAAATTCGGCTTTAATCGGTACGACGAAGCGGCCTTCGCGAATGGTCACCACCGCATCCTGAATTGCGTTCGCGTACTTCGAAGAGCGCAGCATGGCGGTGACCCGATCGCGCGCGTCGTTTTGCGACGTCACGAGGTTGCGGCGAATGCGCCCAAGCGCCGGCGAAGCCCGGTCCATAACGGTGCCGCGTTCGTCGATTGCATCCGTGAGCGCCGTGATCAGATCTTTAAGCGGCCGGTACGCGGCCGTGAGCGACCGAATCGTCTGACTTTGCGTTTCGCGCGTCTTATTATACGCTGCAGCGGCAGAGGCGAGTGAATCACCGAGTGCGCGCAATTCGTTCGAGGACAGCGTTTGACCGCGAACGGCGGCGCCCATCAGCGGCTCCGTTTCCACGGCGCGCCCCACAAACATATCCGATGCGACGACCAGTTCGCGCACATCGGCGGTCGCGCGTTGCGCGAGGCGAACGGCGGTTAAATCGACGAGCGGCGCAAGTGCTTGCGCCCGTTCGACTCCGCGCTCCGTTTGCGCGAGTGCAATTACGCGACTGCGAATGCTTGCAAAGTCGAAGGTCTCCAGCGTTCTTTCATCTGCTAGTTGCATTGAGAGCGCCCTTCGACAAGCTCCGGGTGACACACTTTAGGCAGGGCGACACGCTGCGCTAAGACAGTTTGGTTTTGAGGCGTTCTTGGACCAGGGCGGGGTTGGCTTTTCCGCGGCTGGCTTTCATTATTTGGCCCGTTAAGAACCCCATAACGTTGGTTTTGCCGGCCTTGTAATCGGTGACCGATTTCTCGTTCGCTGCGAGCACCTCGTCGATAAAGCCATCGATTGCGCCGGGGTCGCTCGTCTGCGCCAGTCCGTCTCTCTCAACGATGGACTTCGGCGAGCCTTCACCACGCCACATCCGCAACACCAGCTCTTTTGCGATTTTCGAATTGATGGTATTCGAATCGACGAGCGCAATGAGTTCGGCGACGCTTTGGGGGCTTACCGCAGACGCATAGACGGCAACGCCGTTTTCGTTTGCCAAACGGGACAAATCGCCCAATACAAAATTTACGCTCTGCTGCGGACTGTCGCTCGCAGAAACGCAAGCGTCAAAATAGGCTGCAAGCTGCGAATCGTCGATAAGTTGCGTGGCCTGCGCGGGGCTGAGCTTGAATTCGCCGTTGTACCGCGCAAAACGGGCGGGCGGCAGTTCGGGCATTGCTGCGCGAATGCGCTCGACGGTTGCGCGATCGACTTCGACCGGCACGAGATCCGGGTCGGGGAAATAGCGGTAGTCGTGCGCCTGCTCTTTGCTACGCATGGGATGCGTGGTGCCGGTCACTTCGTCCCAGCCGCGCGTCTCTTGAACGACGCGGCCGCCGGACTCGACGATCCCAATTTGCCGCGCAATTTCGCTTTCGATTGCGCGATACACCGAGCGAAACGAATTCATGTTTTTGATTTCAGCCTTCGTGCCGAGTTCCGTCGCGCCGGCCAGCCGGATCGATACGTTGGCATCGCAACGCAGCGAGCCTTCTTCCATCTTGACGTCGCTGACGCCGAGTTGCACGAACGTGCGCTTCAGCGCCTCCAAGTAGCCCACCGCTTCCGCTGCATTGTGCATCTCAGGCTCCGATACGCATTCCATCAGGGGGACGCCGGCGCGGTTAAAGTCGATAAGGGAATGCGAACTTCCGGCGATGCGGCCGTCGCCGCTACCCGAATGGCTGGACTTGCCCGTATCTTCTTCAAGATGAATGCGCGTTAGACGGCACGATTTCATCGTGCCGTCCTCGAGCCAATAGCGCACGACGCCACCCTGGGTCAGCGGCATATCGAACTGGGAAATCTGGTAGTCTTTGGGCATGTCCGGATAAAAATAGTTCTTGCGATCGAATTTTGAGAAGGCCGGAATTTCTGCGTCGAAGGCGAGGCCGGCAGCAATCATATGGTTGATCGCGACCTTATTAACGACCGGTAATGCGCCCGGCATCGCAAGGCAAACCGGGCAAACCTTCGTGTTCGGTTCGCCGCCGAATTCGTTCGGACAACCGCAAAACATTTTGCTGTTGGTTTTCAATTCGACGTGGCACTCGATGCCGATGACGGCTTCGTATTTCGTCGCCACGTTTTCCGCCAGCGGGCTCACGCGCTCACCCGCTGCGCGAGTGCCGCATCCAACACATGGGCCTTCGCATGCTGAGTTGCTTTTTCGTAAGCGTGCGCGGCCGAAAGCAAAGCGCGCTCTTCAAAAAGCGGCGCGGTGAGTTGCAACCCCATCGGCAACTTCTTGCCGCCCTCCACACCGACCGACCCGCACGGAACGGACAGCGCAGGCAATCCCGCAAGCGACATCGGGATCGTGTAATAGTCCATCAAGTACATACTGTAAGGGTCGCTTTTGGCTCCGGACAGGAAAGCGGGCGATGAAGCGGCCGGACACGCGATGAGATCGCATGCAGCGAAGGCCTTTTTGAAATCTTCACTGATCAACGTACGCACCTTCTGAGCCTTTACATAATACGCATCGTAATATCCGCTGGAGAGCGCGTAGGTTCCGATCAATATTCGGCGTTTGACTTCCGGACCGAACCCGGCCGCGCGCGTCCTCTCGTACATTTCTCCGATATCGGCACCATCCACGCGCAGGCCGTAACGAACGCCGTCGAAACGCGAAAGGTTCGAAGAACATTCCGCCGGGGCGATTAAATAGTAGACCGCGAGGCCGTAATCAGCCGTCGGTAGCGTTACTTCCACCAGTTCCGCGCCGAGCTTCTCCAGGTCGCGATAGGCTTGCGCATACAGCCCGTCGATTTCCGTGCCAAGCTTACCGGTTGCGAACTCTTTGACGAGCCCAACTTTTACGCCGCGCAAATCATCGCGAAGCCCCGTCGCCGTGGGTTCCACTCTGCGATCGATGCTCGTCGAGTCCATGTGGTCGTGACCCGCCATGGCATCGTAAGCGAGAGCGGCGTCTTCAACCGTGCGCGTCAACGGGCCGATCTGATCCAAACTCGATGCGAAAGCGATAAGCCCGTACCGCGATACCCGGCCATATGTTGGTTTAAATCCGACCACACCGCAAAATGCGCCGGGTTCGCGAATCGATCCGCCCGTATCGCTACCCAGACCGATTGCCGCTTCGAATCCGGCAACCGCCGCAGAACTGCCGCCCGATGAACCACCGGGAACGCGCGCGAGATCGAGCGGATTGTGGGTTTGTTGCAAGGCGCTGTTTTCACACGAACTGCCCATCGCAAACTCGTCCATGTTGCTTTTTCCGATCGGAATTCCGCCCGCATCTAAGATCCGCGCAACCGCGGTTCCCGTATAGGGCGCAATCCAATTCTCCAAGATCTTTGAGCCGCACGTCGTTCGCGTTCCGGTAAGGCACATGTTGTCCTTAACGGCAACCGGCACGCCGGCCAGCGGCAATTTCTCCCCAGCTTTAACGCGCGCATCGGCGCGATCCGCAGCCGCTAGCGCCATCTCACCAAGAACGGTGAGATACGCGCCGGTGCGCCGGTCGATCTCCTCGACGTGCTTCAATGTTGCCTGCGTCACCTCACGCGCTGAGAGTTCGCGCGCATTGACGGCCCGGGCGATATCCGCCGCGCTTCGTTCATGAGCCGGCATCTAAGATTCCTCGGCGATAATGCGCGGAACGCGAAAAAAATTCCCTTGCGCCTGCGGTGCCATCGACAGCACGGTCGCGCGATCGAGCGTCGGGCGTAAGGCATCGTCGCGATCCACGTTGCGCGATTCGATAACTTGAGCGGTCGCGGGAATACTTGCGGTATCTAAGCCGGAAAGCACGTCGACGTGCTCGAGCAATGCGCCCAGTTGATCGCCGTACAGCGCCACTTCGTCGTCGGTAAGGGCAATGCGGGCGAGTTTTGCGACGTAACGGACGTCGATTTTATCGGATGACAAACTCAGGATACTCCACGTGAGGGTCGGCAAAAGTATCGTCAAGCGGCCACTGCGGAACCGCCGCTTCGGCGAACGGATCGCCGGCCTGATGCGATTCCAAGATGGTTTCGGGACTGACGTTCATTTCGCGATAGAGCGTGACGAGCGTCTCGATATGGCCGGTCTGCGGGAACATGTCGAACGGCTGCACGACTCCCAGACGGTATCCCTTTGATGCCAGAAACTTCAAATCCCGGGCAAGCGTCGCCGGATCGCACGAAAGATACCACATCTTTTGCACACCGGCTGCCGCGATGGCGCCCAACGTCTGCTCATCACTGCCCTTGCGGGGCGGATCCAGAAAGACGATGTCGGCCGCTTTCAGTTCGGCTACGGCGTCCGGAGCGAGCAAAGCATTCTCTACTTTACCGGTTTGAAAGCGCACTCGCGGCGAGAGGCTATTGATCGCCGCGTTCTCCTTGGCCTCGGCGACCGCAAACGAGTTTTCCTCGATGCCGAACACCGACGAACCGAGTTTGGCAAAGAACAGCGCGAACGTTCCGACGCCACAATACAGGTCGACGATCTTGCGCGGTTCGCGCAGCCCCGGTTCCATGAAGCTCAGGATGCGGGCTACGATTTCTGTGTTGACTTGAAAAAACGACGCGGGTGAGATCCGGTATCGAACGCCGTGGATCATCTCTTCGAGGGTGCCGCGCCCTGCGGCCACCGCGTGCTTGCGGCCTAAAATCACGTTCTCGCCGCTGAGGTCGAATGAATTCGTGACGCCGGACGTGCGCGGCAAATTGGCAAGCACGGACGCGCCCTGCCGGTTTACGGCTGCCGATTGTTTTGGCGTCGTGATCGTGACGACGCTTTGTTGCGTCGCTTTAGACGTGCGCGCGACGATGTGGCGGGCTTCCCCAAACAACGGCTGAAGCTCGCGATCGGAACGCATATCGTTCAAACTGCCGACGATCGCGTCGAGCTGCGGTTCCACGATCGGACATCCCTCGATCGCGACCACATCATGCGAGCGCTGTTTGTAAAATCCCAGTTTCGGAGGATCGCTCGAGTGATCGACGACAAGCGACATTTTGTTGCGGTAATTGCGCGGGCTGATCATGCCGATCGGATCGCGCACGACTACGTTTTCGAATCCGCCGATGCGTTTGAGCGCATTTTCGACGACGCCCTTTTTCCAAGCGAGCTGCGCGGGATATGAATAATGTTGCAATTGGCAGCCGCCGCACGCCCCGAACACAGGGCAAAACGGCTCGACGCGGTGGCGCGAACGCGCCAGCAGCGTAACGAGTTTGCCAACGGCGTATTTGGGCTTTACCGAGGTAATGCGAACGCGGGCGCGTTCTTGCGGGAGCGGACCGAAGACGAATACCACCATGCCCGAGGCACGCCCCACGGCTTGGCCGTTGGCAAGCAGGTCGTTAAAAGTGAGTTCGACCTCCGCGCCGACGCGGAGCGCAGTGTTAGGAGTTCCGCTGATCGTCAAGCGTGCGCAACAACTGATTGGCTTCGTCGATCAACATTTGAATGCGCTGACTCGTCGGGTCGACCGGCTGTCGTTTAACGAAGGCGCGTACGACGGCAAAAGCCAGCGCGGCGGAAAGACCGGCGATGCCGACCACAATGAGCGTCTTGGTGACGGGGCTTGGCCCATGGCTTTCGTGCACGGGCGGTTCGGCCGACGAAACGCCGTTGGTCGCCTGCGCCTGGGTCACGTGTTGGTCTCCTCGTTCTTTCATAACTATAGCGTCTCTTCGACCAAACACAGAGTACATCCGGCTTGCGTTTCGGCACTAAAACATGGCTCCGGCCGGCAAACATCTAAGAACACGCACGATGAGAAAATTTCTGGCTATTGCAGCGGGCGTTTCGATGCTCGCGTTTTGCGGCGCAGCGCCCGCACCCGTACAGGTTGTATACGCGGGATCGCTCGTTACACCGATGGAGCGCGCCGTCGGACCGGCTTTCTCGCGGGATTGCGCGTGTCCGTTCCAGGGCGAGGGCAAAGGCAGCGTGGCGCTTGCTAAAATGATCGAAGGCGGGGTGCGCAACCCGGACGTGTTCATCAGCGCGGACTCACGGCTCATGGACGAATTGCTTCACCCGGGTACCGGAAAGCCGTTCATTTCAAAATACGTGATTTTCGGCGCCGCCCAACTGGTGCTCGGTTACTCACCCCGATCGGCCTTCGGGGCTAAATTCCGATCCGTCGGCGCCGGAAAAACCGCCGTGGCTGCCCTCTTGAAAGAGCCCGGCTTGCGTCTTGGGCGCACGGATCCGAAACTGGATCCGAAGGGGATCCGCACCGTGCACGCGCTCCGGGGGCTCGGCCTCTCAGCGGACCTCGGCGAAATATTTCCCGAGGAAGATTTGCTCGTCCGGCTGGAATCGGGCGATCTCGATGCAGCGTTTCTCTATTCAACGGAGTCAAAGAGCCGCAACGTCCCGGCCGTGAATTTGCCCGCGGCGGCCACCCGCGATCCCATCCGGTATTCGTTCGCCATTCTCGATAGCGCCGCTAATCCGCAAGGCGCGCAGAAGTTTGAGAACTTCCTCTTAACCGGTCCGGGAAAAGCGATACTTGAAGCCGCAGGAGTGACCTACGTCGATCCCAACGTCGAGCACCGCAAATAAATTTTCGCGCCGCCACCGCGTCTTAGCCGTTGCGATCGTCTTGTCGATTGCGCTTCACTTCATGCTCGGACCGCTGCTGGCGCGGTGGAGAATGATGCAAGGCGTGCCGGACCGGCTCGTCGCGGTGTCTTCATCTATCCGGCTCGAACATCGGACGAGGCCGCAGCCGCACGTCCCGACAAGGCAACCGCCGGTTAAGCCGCGGCCGCAAACGCGCGCCGAACGGCACATACGGGCCGCCCGTGCGCAAATCGTTTTGCCGCATATCCGGCCGGCAGCGCACGGCACGCCCGTCCCGCTCGTTGTTAAGCCCGTAACGCAACCGGCACCGCGAGAACATACGGCAATCGAAAAGCAAACCAAACAGTTTGAAAAGGCGATAGCGGAAGCGAGGGCCGCGCAGGATCCGCTTCGCGTTACGCCGGCGACGCCCGCGGCCCGGACGCACTACCGCCTAGACATGCAGGGGCAAGATAACCCGCTGCGCACGGGTGAAGGTTTGCTCGTTCCGGTGAAGTCGTGGAAGGAAGGCGGCTACGATTATTATTACGTCGATTACAGCGTGGTGTTCTCCGACGGTACGCGCGATGCGGGACGCGTGCCCTGGCCGATTCGCTACTTGCCCAAAGACGATCCGTTCGCAAATAACTATCGCGGAAAGATGCCGTTGCCCGCTCCACTTCCGGGCTGGACGCTCGCTCCGGACCTTCTCCCGCTCAATCCAACGCTGCGCCCCTATTTCCCGAACATCTATCCAAACGGATAGTTGGGATTTGCGTCGACTTGCGCGAACAAAGGCGTATGAATACGACCGAATCACTGGTGCGCGCAATCCTATCGGCCTACGTCGAGAAGGATCGCGCGGCCGCCGAACGGCTAATCGCTTCCGATTTTCATTTCACAAGTCCAAACGACA
>JALZBM010000002.1 GCA_030947385.1 Vulcanimicrobiota bacterium | reverse complement strand
ACCACGTGGGCGTCGAGCGGATGTGGGAAATGTACATGACCGCCCTCCTCGAGGCCATCGAGAAATTGCCCGGACAGATTATCGGACACTTCTACATTCCCGCCACGCACGGGCACTGGCCGGCCGATATTGAAAAATACGAAGACCAGTTCGTGCAAGCGTGCGCGACGCACGATCGCGCGATCGAAATCAATTCGCGCTTCTTGTACCGCGACAATTCCGAGGAAGAAAAAAAGAAATATCTCGACGCCCATCGCCGTCTGCTTAAGAAAGCGAAGGCCAAGGACGTAGCGATCGCCATCGGATCGTCGGCCCATAGTCCTAAAGACCAGGGCGGTGCCTTCGATCAAATTCTGCGGTTGCTCGACGATGCCGATATCAACGAGCTTGCGTTTCCCGTCGGGGGACGGCTTTTGCGCGTTGCTCTACGCGCTACCAAAGAGCATCTCGAGCGCAAAGCGGCGATCACCGAAACGCCGCTTGCGGGCAGCAGCATTAGCGGGTTTAGCCGGGCCGAGTTGACCGAACTCAACGACGGCGTCGAGCCCGAGATGCACATTACCGAAAAACAAGCCAAGGCCAACGCAAAAGTGAAAGCCGCTGCGGCCAAGACGCGCGCCGCTAGCGCAAAAGAGCGCGCGGCCGCAGCCGCCCGCGACGCAAAGGAAGCCGCGAAAGTCCAGAAGGCGCAGGAGCGCATCGACAAAGCTGCCGCCGTTGCGGCCGCAAAAGAAAAGAAAATTCAGGAAGCAGCGGCTGCAAAGGCCGCCAAAGCCGCGCAAGCGATTGCGGCCAAAGCAAAGGCGGCCGCGCTCAAAGAAAAAGCCGACAAAGCGCGCGCGATCGCCGCAACAAAACTCGCTGCGCATAAGGCCAAGAAAGCGCTCGCACTTCAAAAGCTCAAAGAGAAAGCCGCTAAACTCAAAGCCGCGCAGAACGCAGCCCGGGCTAAGGCCATCGCGAAGGCAAAGGCCGCCTCCGCTAAAAAAGTACCGGCAAAAAAAGCGCCGGCCAAACACGTAGCGGCCTCCAAAACCGCCCGCCCCCTCAAAAAGACCGCCCCGAAAAAATCCGCCGCACCCCTCAAGAAAGCAGCGCTTAAAAAGGCTCCGCGCAAGAAGGCCGTCCCGGCCAAGAAGGCCACGCCCGCGCGGAAATCCGTTCCCGCCAAAAAGGCTGCCCAGGGTCGAAAATCCGTCCCTGCCAAAAAGGCCATCCCGGCGAAGAAAGCCGCCAAGAAACCACTTGCCAAACTCCGGCCTGCCGCAAAGAAAAGTGCGCCGGCAAAACCCGCTAAGGCATCCGCTAAGAAAGCTACGACAAAGAAGAAAACGCCAGCAAAACGCCGTTAGGAGTCCCGAGAAATGTCCGACATTTCGCGCGTCAGAAACATTGCTTTCGTTGGTTCGCATCATTCGGGGAAGACCACCCTCGTCGAGTCGGTCCTCGCGCACTGCGGCACGATCGGCCGCAGAGGTTCGGTGACCGAAGGCACGGCGACGACCGATTATGAACCCGAATGTATAGCCCACGCCCAATCTACGAGCGTGGGCTTTGCACATGCGGTCTGTAACGACATCGACGTCACGATCGTCGACTGCCCCGGTTTCATCGACTTCAACGAAGAAACAAAACTTGCCCTCACCGCCGCGGACGCTGTTGTGGTCGTTCTCGAAGCCGATCCTTCGCGCATCCCGCACACGCAAGCATTAGTCGATTTTATCGAATCGCGCAAACTTCCGCACATCTTCGTCGTCAACAAGCTCGACCGGCCCGGAACCGACTTTAGCGCAACCATTGCGGCACTCCAAGAGGTGTACGGCCGTCACGTCGTCGCCGAGCAATTACCGATCGGGACGGCCGAAGAATTTCGCGGTTTTGTCGATCTGGCGCGTATGAACGCATTCGCCTACGACGGCAGCAGTCACAAGCCCGCGGAGATTCCCGCGGCCATGAAAGACGCGACACAAGCCGCCCGCGGCGTTTTTCTCGAAGCCCTCAGCGACTTCGACGATCATCTCATGGAAGAGTTGCTCGAGGGCGTCGAACCGCCGATCGAAGAGATCGAAAAAGATTTGTGCCACGAATGTTCGCACGATCAAATCATCCCCGTTCTCTGTGCGGCCGGTTTGCCTGGATACGGCACGCAAGCGCTCGTCGAAGCGATGGCAAAATGGTTTCCTTCCCCACTGGAAGCCGTCTCGGTCGATGCCGAAGGGCGCACCATCGAACCCAAAGAGGACGGGCCGGTCATCGCGCACGTCATCAAGACATACATTCATCCGCAGTCGGGAAAATTGTCCG
The DNA here is from genome assembly GCA_030947385.1 of Vulcanimicrobiota bacterium. Lineage (GTDB taxonomy): Bacteria > Vulcanimicrobiota > Vulcanimicrobiia > Vulcanimicrobiales > Vulcanimicrobiaceae > JACRUB01. Next base: position 37,655 of record JALZBM010000002.1, on the reverse strand, counting down.
TCGTGCGCGTGCTTTCCGGGACGCTTAAAGCGGACGCATCGCTCACCAACATTTCAAAGGGCGCAGAAAAAGTACGCTCCGCGGGTCTGTTTCGTCTGCAAGGCAAGAAACAAGAAGCCATTAAATCGGCCGGCCCGGGTAGCATCGTCGCAATCGCGCGTCTGGAAAGCGTGAGCACGGGGGATACGCTCACGACCGACGGTGCCAAAGTTCTCTTGCCGCGCGTCGCCATGGGCGAACCGATGTTTGCCATCGCCGTGCGTCCGAAAGAGCGCCTTGATGAAGCCAAGATTTCTCAAATGCTCAACCGTATTCTCGATGAAGATCCCTCGCTGCAGCTCAAACGAGCGGAGTTCACGAACGAACTCCAACTGCGCGGCAACGGCGAACAGCATGTGACGACGGCCATCGAACGTCTGACCCGCAAATACAACGTTGCCGTCGAAATGCACGAACCGGCAATTCCATATCAAGAGACCATTACGAATTCGACGGAGGTCCACTCGCGCTACAAGCATCAAACCGGCGGACACGGGCAGTTCGGCGAAGTGTGGCTCAAGATCGAACCGCGCGAACGCGGTCACGGTGTGACGTTCGAAGAAAAAATCGTCGGCGGCGTGGTTCCACGACAGTTTTTTCCGGCCGTCGAAAAAGGCGTGCGCGAGGCGCTGCTCAAGGGTCCGCAAGGATACCCGATCACCGACATCCACGTAACGCTTTTTGACGGCTCCTATCACGATGTCGACTCGAGCGAACAGTCATTTAGAACCGCGGCCGCGATGGGCATCCGCGACGGCATCCCCAAATGCAATCCCGTAGTCCTCGAGCCGATCGTACGGGTGCGCACCCGCGTCCCGACCGTCTACACATCGGCCGTTATTCAGCAGCTCACCGGCAAACGCGGGCAGATTCTCGGCATGAACCCGGGCGAACGGTCCGGCATCGATATTGTCGAAGCCGACGTGCCCCAAGTAGAGCTAGCGCGGTATATCACGGAACTGCGCACCGCAACGCAGGGCCTCGGAAGCTTTACCTGGCGCCACGAGCGCTTCGACCCGGTTCCATCGAACAAACGGGTAGGACCAAAAGCAGCCGTTTAGAATCCAAGCCGAGCGCGTTCTTCGCGCTCGATTTTTTTGGAGGACGAAAGATCACTTGAAACGATTGCTTGCTTTGCTCGCGCTCGGCGCGCTGCTCGCCGGATGCACGAAAGTCGGAACTCAGGGCGCCGGAACCTCGAATCAGGGCACGATTCCGGGGACGTTGCGCGTGGCAATTCAGAGCGAGCCGCTCAACCTCAATCCGATCCTATCCTCCAATACGACGGACGGCATGGTCGACGACATGATCTTCGACGGCCTGGTCACCGCCGATGCGAAGGGCAATCCCGTTCCGGCGCTTGCCGATCCCGTCCCAACGATTGAAAACGGCGGCATCAGCAAAGACGGCCTCTCGATTACCTACCATCTCAAAAGCGGCGTGAAGTGGCACGACGGCGTTCCGTTTACGAGCAAGGACGTGAAGTTTTCGTGGCAAGCCGTAATGAACCCGAAAAACAATACGACGTCGCGCAACGGGTACGACAAAGTTGCCAGCGTCGACACGCCCGACGCGCAGACCGTGATTTTTCACCTCAAGCAAAAATTTGCGCCGATCGTCAATACGCTCTTTGCCGAAAGCGATAATCCGATTTGGATCGTGCCCGAGCACATTCTCGGGAAATATCCCAACATCAATACGCTGCCGTTTAACAGCGAGCCGATCGGTACGGGCCCGTTCAAGATTGCAAAATGGGTCAAGGGCGATCACATCGAGCTCGTTGCCAATCCGGACTACTTCCGGGGCAAGCCGAAACTCCAAAAAATAGTCATTCGCGTTATTCCCGACGAAAATACGACGCTCAACGCGCTAAAGACGCACGACATCGACTGGATGTTCCAGGCCTCGCCCAATACGTGCGACCAGCTCAAGAACGTTCCGGGCGTCACCGTCCCGTACATCGCCGTCGACGGCTACGAAGGCGTTCTGCTCAACCTCTCTCACCCGCCGCTGGACAATCCGCTCGTTCGTCAAGCGATCGCGTATGCAGTCGACAAAAACGAAGTTGTCGACAAGCTGACGTGCGGAACGCAAAAAGTAGCGACGGAAGATCATCCCGCGTGGTCCTGGGCGCACAATCCGAGCGTGCCCGCTTACCCCCACAGCACGGCCAAGGCAAAAGAACTTCTTACAAAGGCCGGCTACACGCTCGGATCCGACGGCATTTTCCAAAAGAACGGCAAGAAGCTCTCGCTCGTCGGAGTCGCCAACAATTCCAACATCACGCGCCGCAAAATTAGCGTCCTGATGCAAGCGCAGCTCCACTCTGCCGGCATCGATATGCAGATCAAATACTATCCCGGCGCGCAGCTCTTCGCGCCGGCCGGCGAAGGCGGCATTCTGCAACTCGGGCACTACGACTTGAGCTTCTCGGGATGGTTTGCGGGAATCGATCCGGACGATTCGTCACAGTTTATCTGCTCGATGGTGCCCCCGGGCGGCTACAACTATACGCGCTACTGCAACCAAGAAATGGACGCGGCGCAAAAAGTCGCGTTGACGAACTACGACATCCCCACGCGCAAGGCCGCATACTATAAGATCGAAAACCGGCTTGCCACCGATCTACCCCAAATCTTCTTCTACTGGCAGAACTTTGCGGAGCCGATCAACACCGACTTCAAGGGGTTTGCTCCAAATGCCGTCACGGAGAGCTGGAACGCATATCAGTGGAGTATTTAGACGCTGGCGATTCGTCGCTTAGCCGCCTTCCAGAACTCACTTGGCTACGCAAGCAAATCATGGAGCGGGCGCTGACGCGAGGCGATTACGTGCTTTCCGGCGGCGCGCGCAGCGATTACTACATCGACAAATTCAAGCTCTTCTCCGATCCGCACATTCTGCGCCGCATCGCGCGGATGTTCGTTCCCGTCGTTACCGAGTGGGGTCCGGATTTAATTGGCGGAACGGAGCTTGGTGGCGTCATCATCGCGACGGCGGTGTCTCAAATGACGAATTTGCCGATGCTCGTCGTCCGCAAGCAGCCCAAATCCTACGGCGCCTTCCCGGATGAATTTGTAGAAGGCGCGTTTGTCGGCGGTCAACGCGTACTGCTGCTCGAAGATGTCGTCACGAGTGGACGCGAAGTGCTCGCTGCACGAGCCCGTTTGGAAGAACTCAATCTTAAAGTAAAGGTGTGCGCGGTAATTAGCCGCGGCCTCGCGCCCGTAAACAGCCTGATACAATTTTCTTTACCGCGCGGCAAAGCGCAAACGGATAACTAAGCGGCGAGTACGGAAACGGGCAGCAATGCCCTGACGGTCGAGCCGCTCCGCGAATCCGGCACGACTTGAACGCGTTTAGCAAGCGCCCACACCAAGAACAGTCCGCGGCCGTTTTCGCTGAGCGCGTCATCCGGCAACCTGGGTGTTCCGGGATCAAACCCCGTACCGCCGTCGCGCACGTGGAGAATGCATTCGGGAGAATCGAGTTCGACCCAGATTTGCACCGGACCGCCGCCTCCGTGTCGGAACGCGTTCGAAATCAGTTCCGCGAAAACGATCTCGGCGGCGACGATGTCGGAGTCCGGCGTGCAGTGCTCGTGCAGGTAGGACGTAAAGCCGACGCGAGCCCGCATCGCTGCGGTTTGCTCGGTTGCATTAAATGTCCAGTTGGCGGCCGGCGGCGCGGAACTCATGCGTACGCTCTACCACAGGTTTGTCGAATATAAACACTTTTGTCACAAAGAACTTCCCGTAACCGGGCTAGCCAACGACCAGTTGTAAGAAATCGTCGGCAACGCCGCAGTCGCCGGAAAAATGCCGGCGCGCTTCTTCCGAGAGCGAATCGGGGGGCACCCCGCTACCGTAATGGGTAAGAACCAGCGACTCCACGCCTGCTTCGCGGGCCATAACGGCGGCTTCGCGAGCGGTGCAATGCCCGCGCACACCGGCTTCAATTTCTCTGGGTCCGAGGGTGGCTTCGCATAAGAACAAATCCGAACCGCGGGCCAGGGCAACCACGTCCTGGCTGGGAGCGGTATCCGCCGAATACGTCACCGCGGTTCCACCCGCAGCCCTCGCCCGAACCGCATACGCGAGAATATAGTGAATCGTTTTGGCAAACGTCAGCACCACATCTTTGACTTCGACGCGGTCTTTTTCACCGTAAACTTTAATATCGAAAACTTCGTCCAGGAAGTCGTTATCGCTCTCGGGCGAGAAGGCGGAAACGAGCCGGCGCAACATCGCATCGCCGCCGGGCGGCAGATACAACTCCAGTTTTCCGTGACGCCGCAAGGAACCATATTTCAGAGCGTAGCGCAACGGAATGATGTCGAGAAAATGATCCGCATGCATGTGCGTTATGACGACGGCATCCAGACGGTGATAATCGACGAATTGCCGCAGATTGGCAAACGAGCCCGACCCGATGTCGAAGACGACGGTCGCCTGGCCGCTTTGCAGCAGATAACAACTGCACGCGCGGTTCGGTCGGGGAATCGACGAACTCGATCCGAGGACCGTTAAGCGCAAGCGGTGGTTAGCTAAGATATCGATGCCAGTACCTCTTCTGCGTGCCCTTCAACCGAAACTTTCGGCCACACTTTTTCTATCTTCCCATCCGCGCCGATTAAAAAGGTGGAGCGCTGTACGCCCCGGCTCACTTTTCCATACATATTCTTTTCGACGATGACGCCGAACGCATCGCACAATTTTGAATCGGTATCGGCGATCAACATAAAATTCAATTTGTACTTCGCTTTGAATTTTCTGTGCGATTCAACGGAATCGCGACTGACGCCCACAATGACGGCGCCGGCGTTTGCAAACTCGGGTAAGGCATCGCGAAACTGCGATGCTTCGTTCGTTCAACCCGGCGTGTCGTCTTTGGGATAAAACCACAAGACCAGCGGCTTCCCGGCAAACTCTGCGGTCTTATGCGTATTTCCCTCACCGTCCGTCACGGTTAGGTCGGGCAGGACATCGCCTTCTTTGAGCATGGGTCTCCTTTTCACACCGGATGGATGCTGGCTGCGAGTTGCGCGCCCGATTCACGAACCTCTTCCTCACCGTGCCCCGCGGTGGTGCGGAATTGCGAGAGCGGCACGATAAACAACAACCGGTCGTACGGTTTCATTTCGGCAAAATCGTGAAGCGGAACGAGATTCCCTTCGCGCAGGACGTAAAGCGGGATGCAAAAATTGGCCGGCGGGGGCGCCGGGATTGCGCCTTGAAGCCGCTCGCCCACCGTATAATCCTCGTTATCGAAAGAGATCCGGCCGCGCGTTCCCGGAAAGCGCGACAAGCCCGCAATGGCCGGCGCGGTCAGCTCCGTCGTGGAGAACGAGCGGGTGATCGCAAATTGGCGTCCGATGGAGTGCGCGAACGCCGGATCCATGACCCGTAGAACCACGCTGAGTTCGGGGCACTTAGCGCGCGCGCCGAGGCCCACTTCAAGATTTGCGGTATCGCTCTGCGTGAGCGCTACCAAGCTGCGCGCGTGCGGCAGATCGCAAAAATTCAACGTTACGTCGTTGGATGCGTCACCCGTGAGCAAATCGATTTGCCGGTTGCGCGCCCGTTCGATCAGCAAACTGTCGGGGTTCTGTTCGACCACGACGACCTTTTGCTTCATCCGCAGCAGAAAGTCGATCACGCGCGTGCCGACGTTTCCCGCCCCGCAAACGACGACGTGATCGTTCTCGCGCAAGCGCCGCAAGCCGCGCAGGGCCGTAATTTGCGCGCGGCTTAGGGCAGAGCTCATCGCGGCAATAAAGACGCCGGAAATTGCCAGACCGGCGACCATGATAAACATCGCGGCGTAGTAGGACAATGCGGGTGCGCCCCGCGTGCCCCCGGGCGAAATATCGCCATACCCCGTCGTCGACATCGTCGTCATGACGAAGTACAAACTGCGCGTCACATCCAGCTTCAAAGCAAACATGAAAAAGAGTGAAGCAAGCACGTACACCGCAAGACCGACGCAGAAAATTTTTACGAGTACCGGCTCGACCCGTCTGAGCGCGCGCACAAACTCGGCCCGGTCCGCTTTAAACCGCATCGACAGCGCGAATTTAAACGGCGCTTTTTTGGGTTTGGGCCAGCTATCACGCAACGCCGTCATCGGACCGAAAGCGATGACGCGCTCCTGCGGATCGAGCCGGTGATGCATCTCAAATGCGATCTGGCCGCCGACGGAAATAATACGGGCGCCGATCTTGCGCTCGGCCTCGGCGACGGTCGTATCTGCGAGGCGAAAGTCGGCTGCGGTGCGGTCGGAGAAACCGAGCAGCTCGCCGTCAAAGTCGGGGAATTGCACGGCGAAGAAACAGCCGGCGTCGACGGCGGCGCCCGCGTACGTTGCCGCGGCGTGGGAGGACGCCGACACCGCCGAGCAGTCCGGCAAGTTTTGCTCGATTTTGCGCCCGAGCGTGCGATTAAACTGGCGCACGACGACACGGATTTTCGGATTGAGGTCGCGCGCCTTGAGCGCAACCTGCAAGTTGAGCCGATCGTCGTCAGAAACCGGCATGATGGACGTGGCATGCATTACGCCGACGGTTCGCAGCGATTCGTACTCGTTGGGCGGCAGTCCGACGAAAGCGGCGCCGAACGCCTTGGCGCGCTCGGCCAGCGCGTTATCGGCCTCCCACAAAAGCACGACGTCATGTCCCCGCGTCGAACAGAGCTCTTCACAAACCCGCAGGGCAAGCTCATCACCGCCCACGACGATAATGAGAGGCTGCTGACTCATGCCAAAATCTTCGGCAAGTAGGCAAACGAACTTTCTCTTGCCACACCCTCTGGCCGTGCGTCTTCTGGGGGAGGCGCGCTCAAAAGACGTGCGGGTGCTTGAGATTGGAGGGGGCAGCGGCCGGAATTCGCGGGCGCTCACGCAGGCCGGCGCGCGGGTTACGACGATCGAGGCTTTCGAAAAGCCTCCCGCGGGGACGCTTTTCGAAGCGATTTTGAGTACGCACGCGCTGCTTCACGGAACGCCGGGGACGCTCGGCGCGATGCTCGGAGAAATTGGCGGCTGCCTCGAGCCGGAGGGGCGGCTGTACGCCTCGTTCGGATCGAAGCGCGATGCGCGGTTCGGCACCGGCACGCGCATCTCCGAGCACGTCTTCGCGGCAACCGCCGGCGATGAAGCCGGGGTTGCGCATACGTATTGGAACCAAGCCGAATTACGCGACCTGCTGGCGGCGTTTGAGATCGTAGATGCGGTCGAAACGAACGTCGACGCGATTGCGGGAACGTGGGCGCACGAGGAAGCGCCGCTAGCCGGGGCGTTTCATTGGATCGTCGTCGCCGGCAAGCGTTAGTACCTCGGGACCGAGGGGTCGATCTTCTTCGACCACTCGTTGATGCCGCCGTTTAAGTTTATCGCGCCGTCATAACCTTGGGCCGTAAGGAACTCAACGACGCGCGCGCTGCGTCCCCCGTGGTGGCACATCACAACGATCTGCGCGTCTTTGTGAAGTTCGTGCTTGCGGGCAGGAACGTCGCGAAGTGGAATATGCTGCGCGCCTTCGATGGAAGCCGTGCGAACTTCGTCATCCTCCCGCACGTCGAGCAACACGAAATCCCGGCCGTCACGGCGCCAGAGCGCGAGTTCTTCAACCTCAATCTCGCGCACTACGCCGAACTTTCGGCGGAGCCGATGAGGTCCCGCATCGGGCTCGATGCGTTTGCGTACAAGCGTTTTTCCATGCGACGCGCAAGGAAGGCTTGGCGACCCGCCAGCACGGCGTTGCGCATCGCGGTAGCCATCAATGCGGGGTCGCCTGCGGCTGCAATGCCCGTATTCATCAGTAGCGCATCGACGCCCAACTCCATCGCGATGGCGGCATCCGAAGCGGTGCCGACCCCCGCATCCACAATCACCGGAATTTTCGCCCGTTCCTTGATAATGCGAATGGAGTAAGGATTGCAGACGCCGAGGCCGCTGCCGATCGGTGCGGCTAGCGGCATGACCGCCGCGCACCCGATGTCTTCCAGACGCTTGCACGCGACGGGATCGTCCACAATGTAGGGCAGGACGGTAAAACCGTCTTTCACCAGTATTTCCGCGGCGGCAATGGTTTGCGCCGTATCCGGATAGAGCGTGTCGGTGTCACCGATGACTTCGAGCTTGATGAGATCGGTTTGGAGTGCCTCGCGCGCAAGTTGCGCGGTGAGCACCGCTTCTTTGGCGGTGAAACAGCCCGCGGTATTGGGAAGAATCACATATTTGCTGCGATCGAGATGATCGAGCAGCGTTTTTCCACTGGGATCGTCCAGATGAATGCGGCGGATCGCCACGGTCACCATTTGTGCGCCGCTCGCTTCGTGCGCCGCCTGCATCACTTCGATCGACGGATACTTGCCCGTTCCGACGATTAACCGCGAGGTGAATTCGTGTTTGCCGATGCGTAGAATTTCCGGCTGCATGTTATCCTCCCGCAACGGCGCGAATGATCTCGATCCGGTCGCCTTCTTGAACGATCTCGGTCGCGTGACGAGCGCGCGCGACGACGCGTTCGTTGCGCGCGACCGCGACACCGTTGCTTGGCGCGCCAAGCAACTCAAGTAACTTTGCGATCGTCGTGGCCGCCTCGACGTCGCGTTCTTCTCCGTTAATGATCGTCCGCATAAAAAGCGAGTTCGCTCAAACCGCCGCGCGTTCCGTCAGAACGCGTCCCGGCGCGAACGGCGCAAGCAAATCGTTCGAGCCGCCGCCCAGGCAATCGGCAATCAAGGCTGCGGTTACCGGAGCGAGCAAAATCCCGTTGCGATAGTGTCCCGTCGCCAAAAAATACCCGTCGAGCGCCGTGGGACCGATAAATGGCCGGCCATCCGGCGTTCCGGGACGCAGTCCCGCCCACATTTCGCTGATCGTAAAGTTGCGCAGCGACGGGGCCGCGCTCAGCGCGCGCTCTAAGAGCGTTGAAATACCTTCGGCGTTCGTGCGGCCGTCGAAACCGCAATTTTCGACCGTCGCGCCGACAAGCAAACGCCCATCCTGACGCGGTACGAAGTACACTCCGCGCGCCCAGGTCACGTGCCGCACGAAACCTTTTGGAATCTCTAAGGCGAGCATTTGCCCTTTTACCGGAAAGACGGGGACGCCGCACGACGGCGGTAAGCCGGTGAATTGCGCGGACCAAGCACCCGTCGCGTTAATGACGGTCGTCGAGTTCACGAATCCGTTTGCGGTACGCAATCCGAGAACGCGTCTGGAATTCGTCTCAATCGCTTCCACGGCACAATTCACGCGAATGTCCACGCCCCGGCGTTCGCAGGCCCCAAGTAAAGCGCGCCCGAGACGGCGATTGTCCACTTGTCCTTCGCCCCCTACGAGCATCGCGCCAAGCAGCGATTTTCCCAGGGCCGGTTCGAGTTCCACCGTCTCCTTTGCGTCCAGCATGTCAAAAGCCTGACTATGCGAAGCTAGTACCCCGGCACGCCGTTGCAGTGCTTCGAGGGCGCCGTCGTCGTATGCAACGTCCAGAATGCCGTCGAGTCGCAAGTGCGGATCGATACCGCAATCAGCGATGAGCCGGCTCACGAATTCGGGGTACTGTTTGCGCGATTCGAGCATTAGAGCCAGAAACTCGGGATCCTGGACCCCTTCCGTGAACGGTGCAAGCATACCGGCTCCCGCCCAAGAAGCCCCCCGGGCGGCTTCTCCGCGCTCAAAAACCGTGACGGATGCGCCCCGGCACGCGAGTTCGTACGCAACGCTCAGCCCGATCAGGCCGCCACCCAAGACCGCAGCCTGAGTACCCCGCAGGGATGCTATCATTGAATTACTTCGATCCGGAGGGTCTGCGTAGTGTCATTAGATCTCTGGCTGCCTCTTGCTTCGGTTACCATTTCGCTTGCAACGGTCCTTGTTACGGCGGTGCTGCTGGGCCGCCAAATCAAACAGATGGATCACGAACGAAACGCACTCGCGATTTTGGAGGCGATCGACCGTCTCTCGGACCCGGAGGTCATCAGCGTATTCGAGCGCCTGCGCGGCGTTAACGAGCGCTATCCTTCAAATCAGGCGATTCTCCAGACGTATGCGTCCTCGGCTGACGCACAGTCGCTGGAAGTCGTCGGTCAGTACGTAGAAACAATCGCTTGTCTTGCCCGGCGCGGCGTACTCGACCCTTCGTTGATCGTGGATGCAGTCGGGCTGATGTTGCGAACGCGATGGGCGACAATTGGTCCGTTCGTGGCGCGTTTGCGGATGTGCCACGGCAACCCTTACATGTTCGAAAATTTCGAGTGGCTCGTCTCGTACAGCGCGTGGTGGAAAGAGACGCCGCGTCCGCCGAAAGACCCGAATTACTTACCGGACCAGTTCGTTCGCATTGGGGATCACATCAAGGTATAGACGGGCCCCTCGCCGCCCTGCGGTGGTACCCACGTGATGATTTGATAGGGATCCATGATGTCGCACGTTTTGCAATGCACGCAATTCGTAAAATTGACTTGCAAACGGCCCTCAACTTTTCCGTCGGTTTTTTCAAACATGGGCTCGTACACTTGGGCTGGACAGAAATACTGGCACGGATTTCCGTATTCGACCGTGCAGCGCTGCGCACAAATATTCGTATCCGCTACGTGCAAGTGCGACGGCTGGTCTTCGTCGTGCATGGTTCCGCTGTTGAATACGTCGGTGAGTTTATCGAACGTGATCACGTTGTCGATGACCGCTCGCGGTCCCGGGTTGGGTTTGTAGCCGGCTTTGCGCATGCGCTCGTGGCCGGCTTGCGCTCCCAACCGATCGACAACGCCGAAGCCCATCCCGCCAGTAACCATGCCCAATCCCACGTTGATCATTCCGGCCAGCGTGCCGTGCTCGAACCCTTGATGGAAGTTTCGCGCAGCGCGGAGTTCCTTGAACGCCCAGGATTTTTTAAACCGCCGTTCGTACGCGCTGAGCGTTTGTGCGTCGGCGTTGCCGGCGGCGAGCGCTTCAATCGCGGTTTCTGCGGCCATCATGCCGCTCTTGATCGCTAAGTGAATGCCTTTGAGGCGCATGCCGTTGAGGAATCCGCCGGAATCGCCGATCAGCATCATGCCGTCGGAATATAAGCGCGGCATCGCAAACAACCCGCCTTCGGGAATGGCCTTCGCACCGTAGCGCAACAGTTTCGCGCCTTCGAGCATCGCGCGAATTGCCGGATGGGTCTTGAAGCGCTGAAATTCATTATGCGGATCGGTCGTCGGATCGCCGTAATCCAAACCGGTCACAAGACCGATATCCAGGACGTCGTTCGCCATGCCGTAAATCCAGCCGCCACCAAAGACGTCCGACGGCAGCGGGAAACCCAGCGTGTGAATGACGCTGCCCGCTTTCACCGAGCCGGGCGCGCACTGCCAAATTTCTTTGACGCCGCAGGCATACACTTGCGGCTCTTTGCCTTCGCCTAAACCAAGGCGCGGCATGGCTTGCTTGGCCAGCGTGCCGCGCGGACCCTCACCCAGAATCGTAATTTTTGCAAAGAGATCCGCGCCCGGCTCGTAGTTGCCTTTCGGATTGCCGTTTTTATCGACGCCCTTGTCGCCGATGCGGACGCCCGCGATACGGTCGCCGTCCCACAAGAGTTCCTGGCCGGGAAACGACGGAAAAACGTCGGCGCCGAGCGCTTCGGCTTGTTCGCCGAGCCACTTCACGAGTTTTTGCAACGACGTAACGTACTTACCGGAGTTGTTCATCATCGGCGGAACGATCGGCGCAGCAATTTTTCCGCCTTGCGTGAGATACCACAAGGCATCGCTGGTTACCGGGGCTTCAACCGGCGCGCCGCGCTCTTTCCAATCGGCAAACAATTCGGAAATTCCGCGCGGGTCCATCACCGCGCCGGATAGGCCGTGGTATCCGATTTCCGCGGCCTTGTCGATCACCATCACGGATATGTCACGGTTTTGTTCTTGCGCGAGTTGACGCAAACGAATCGCTCCCGCAAGACTTGCGGGTCCGGCGCCGACAAAAAGGACGTCCACTTCTAAGCTATCGCGTTCTGCCATGCAAACTCACTTCGCCACTAACGCCGCGATTGCTGCGACGACCGCAACGCGCAGCGTTGCGATCCGGTCGATCCAGGAAAGCGTGCCGGGCGATTCGAGCGTGAGCACGCGGCGCGCCGCCTTCTTGCTAATGTACAAACTAAAAGGCAGGCCCGCCGGCAATTTCGATTCTTCTTCGAAATCCGCGACCACACGGCCGCGTTCCAAACGGCGCAGGTGTTCCGCATCGTGGGGATACCCGAGATCGAACCCGGGCGTGAATGTCGCAACCGGCAAAGCGGCCGCATCGACCGCACAAATTACGGCCGGCCCGATCGGCGTCTGCCCCGCAGGCTCGTAACAGTAGAACCCCACAGCCTGCGGATCTTCGTGCAAGTCGAGCGCCAGCACGAAACGCCGGTCGCGATTCGCGATGATGATGGCTTTGCTCTCGGGGGTGAGCCCGCCGCGGCCGAAACTGCGATTGACATCACGGCCCTCCGCATTCTCGCGGCTGCCCGCGAGCAGTCCGGTCGGGTTGGTGCACGGAAAAAGCCGGTACGAAAACCGATCGTCCAACAGGCCATCTTCGAGAAGCGATAGCAACGCCGCCGGACCCGCGGGCTCGTCACCGTGAACGCCCGCGCAGACGATCACGCACGGCCGGCCGGGATCTCCCGCCTCGGCCAGCAGCATCGTTCTGGGTGCGCCAAAACAAGCAATCTCGCGCACGGAAGTGCCGAACGGCCGCAGCGCCTTCCAGCGTGACTCAAGTTGTTCGATCGTCCCGGGAAAGATAGTGATGCAGTCCGATCCTTGTACCGTAGCAAATCGCCGCTTTCTAGAGCGGCGACGTTTTGCGGCCGGTTTCATACGATTGTACCGCTTGATGTCCGATTTAGGCGCCGGAAAAGTCAAATCCTAAATCGAATGGCCCGGCGACTATGGCGAATAACAGCATTCTTCGAACCGCTGCGATCGCGGTTGCATGCCTCTGCGTCTTGCATCCGCCCAATGGCCGCGCCGGCACTGCGCAAGGCGACATCGAACCGGTGGTAGCGCGAGCGATTCTGCCGGTAATGCAGCAGTACCGCGTCCCCGGGATGACGGTGGGGATCGTCATAAACGGACGGCGCTCTGTTTACAACTATGGCGTAGAATCGAAAACGACGGCGAGGCCCGTCACAAGTCATACGCTCTTCGAGATCGGCTCGGTCAGTAAAACGTTTACCGCTACCCTCGTCTCCTACGCACAGGTGAGCAAAAAACTTTCGCTGTCCGACATGGCGAGTACGTATCTGCCGTCCTTGCGCGGAAGCAGTTTCGACCGGGTGAGCCTGCTCAATCTTGGGACACACACTTCGGGCGGCCTTCCGCTACAAGTTCCGACCGGCATCACGAACGAGGCCCAACTCATGACGTATCTTCACGACTGGAAACCCGCCCACGCTCCCGGAACGTACCGGACCTACTCCAATGCGAGCATCGGGTTGCTCGGCATGATCGCCGCAAACAGCATGCACAAAGACTTCCGCGCGTTAATGGAAGGTGAACTGTTTCCCAGGATGGGCTTGAAAAACACGTATCTCAACGTTCCCAAATCCCAGCGCAAAAATTACGCGCAAGGCTACACGCTGGCGGATGCCCCGGTCAGAATGACGCCTGGTGTCCTTGCCTTAGAAGCGTACGGGATTCGCACCACTGCCGGCGACATGCTCCGCTTCGTCGCCCTCAACATGCAAATGCTCGCTCTGGACCAAAGAGTTCAGCGCGCAATAACCGGCACGCACACGGGATATTACCGGATCGGCACGATGACTCAGGATCTCATCTGGGAACAATATCAGTATCCGGTTGCATTAAAGGAACTACTGGCGGGAAACTCCGCCAAGATCAGCTATGAGGCCAACCCGGCAACCGCACTCGCTCCCCCGTCCGCGCCTCGGAGCGAGGTTCTAATCAATAAGACGGGATCGACAAACGGTTTCTCGGCATACGTGGCTTTCATTCCCGAAAAAAAGACGGGCGTCGTCATATTGGCTAACAAGAGTTATCCGATCGACGCGCGAGTGAAGGTCGCGTACGAAATTCTGAGTCACCTGTAAACGACTAATGGAGGTAACGAGGCATGAAGACACTACGATGCAGGGATCTCGGGGGAACGTGCGATGAGAAATTATCCGCCTCATCATGGGACGAAATCGTACAGAAAATGACAAAGCACGTAATGGACAAGCATCCCGACGTAGCGAAACAAATGGAAAAGATGCATAACGAAGATCCGCAAAAGTGGGGCCTCCAAACAAAGCCCAAATGGGAAGCGGCTCCCGAGATCTGAATCGCGTGCTATGCGGTCCAGTCCAGCATTGCGTTCCAGTCTGATTTCGCGTAGGTAGCCTTTCCTTTTATCGCCTCGACGTACTTGCGTTTGCCGGCGCGGTTGCCTTTGCCCAGAAGCAAGCCTCCGACAAGGCGGTCGTTCCAAAAATACAAGCAGCGGTAGTGTTTGGCTTCCTCATCGATCTTGCGGACGATATCGAGATCCTGGCGGTATTCGGGCGAAAGCCCGAACTGCGTGATGGTCTGCCCGGTGAACAGCATGCTCGAGTATTCCGGAACATCGTGATAGCGTTGGTCGCCGCCGGCCATATTGATCGCGACGACCTTGCCGTGCGCGCCCGCATTATTCCACGTTCCCATGCGGTAGCGCATTTCTAATATCGGATCGTAAAAATCGGCGACGTCTCCCGCCGCAAAAATGCCCTTGACGTTCGTTTCTAAGCGATCGTCGCAAACGATCCCGTTTGCGGTCACCTCAACGCCGGTGCCGTCGAGCACTTCGGTGTTCATCGTGAGGCCCAGGCCGAAGCCGTAACAGTCAGCATGAATCTCGGTGCCCGCAGCCGTGATGACTTTCGTGACAGCGCCGTTGCTGCGCACCATCTCTTTGACTTCATCGTTGTAGTGCAGGTGCACCCCGTCTTCGCGCGCGGCGCGTTCCACCATGCCGCCGCTGACTTCGTCCAGCATCCGCCGTAAAAACCGCGGACCGCGAATGAGCCAGTGCGTTTCCATTCCCCGTTTTGCGAACGCTTCGGCAAGTTCGTAGGCGATGAATGACCCGCCGATCGCCACGGCAACTTTGGATCGCTCCAATTGTTCGGAAATCGCAAGCGTGTCGCTCATGTATTGAAAGTTATAGACGTTTGCGGCCCCGGGTGCTCCGGGAAACTCCGGTTTATTCGGGCGGCCACCCGTGGCGACCAAAAGTGCGTCGTACGGATATGACGTGCCGCCGCAAACGACGTACTTTTCTTGTGCGGCGATTTTTTCGACGGGCGATTCCAACTTTAAGGTTATGTTGTTCTTTTCGTGCCAGGCGAGATCGCGAATAATGACCTTTTGCTCGGTCACTTGCTTGCGCAAAAGCGGCGGGAGGGCGATGCGGTTGTAAAGCGTGTAGGGCTCGTCGGTGAACATCGTAATCTCGCACGCGGCATCCGCCTTGCGCAACTGCTCTGCGGCAGTCGTGCCGGCAAATCCGTTGCCGACGATCACATAGTGCTTCACGAAGGCCCGCTTTCGCCGGGCCCAGAAGCGCCTCTTTTAAGTGGAAGTCCGGCTCGTCCAACTGTTAGCGTCATTTATCGGCGTATCGAGCGATTACGCGCTCGCCAGGCTCGAATTGACGTACCGCCACCCGCATATCGGTGCCCCGCCCCTGATCGAACGCCTTTCCGATGCTTCCGAAGACACGCTGCGCGAGCAGTGGGACGGTGTGGAAGGCCAGTTGGAGGCGGCAGTCCGGTATGTGAAACAGATCGAAGCCGACCGGGGTAATCCACTTCGTAACGATCCGGCGTTCGGCTGGCTCGAACGCAACACGAGGCAACTCGATCAATACGGCAGAGCAGTCCGTTGGGTTTTGACCGTCACGCAACCAGAAGAGGACCATCATGAATAACGATTCCGTCAAACGTGCGCTCGAACAAGCGCGCGAAATGCAGAAGAATATCGGCGATGCCGTCAATAAACAGCATGAGTCGATGAAACCGCTCATCGAAGAGTCGGTCAAAAATGCAAAGGAGCTGCAAACGACCCTTACCAAACACGCGCAAGAAAGCAGCGCCGTCACGCAAGAGCAGACGCAGCGAGCGATCGGCCATCTGCAAAACTTCATGCGCATCGGACAAGACGCCATGCGCAGCTCGGCCGAACAAATGCGCACGCAAGTGCAGCAGATGATGGATCAATCGCAAAAGGCGGCGGAATCCACTGCCGAAGCCGTCGGCAAAGAAAAGGGCGACGTCAAACCTTAGCATTTGACCTTTGCGGCGGCTTAGCCGCGCAGGCCCAGTTCCAGCATCATCGTGAAGCCGACATCCAACGCGCGCTCGTCCAGGTCGAAGCGCGCGTTGTGATGCGGGAACGATGTCTTTTCGTCCGAGCGCACCCCGACGATAAAGTACGCGCCCGGGCGTTCCTTTTGCATGAATGACATATCCTCGGCCCACATGACGATGTCGTGTTCGACGACGTTGTCCGCGCCAATCGCCCTGCGACCGACTTCACGCACGATATCGTTGATCTTCGCGTTGTTGACCGTGGGCGGATAGCCCCAGCGGTATTTAAACTCGTACTCCATGCGCATCGCGTCGCACAGGCCTTTGAGAATGCGCTCGATCCGCTCAGGCATCGAGGCGCGCACGGCGTCGTCAAACGAACGAACCGTGCCCTCCATGTGCGCTTCATCGGGAATGACGTTGAAGGTCGAACCGCTGTGAAATTTGCCAACGGTAAACACCGCCGGATCTTTGGGCGCGATCTCGCGGCTTACAATCGTCTGCACCATCGTCACGAAGTAGGCGCCGGCGGCGATTGGATCCATCGCTTTTTCCGGCATCGCACCGTGGCCGCCCTTACCGCGTAAGGTCAGATGAAACTCATCCGACGAGGCAAAGAACGCGTTATCGCGCACGCCGATTTTGCCCACGCCTAGACCGCTGTAGAGGTGCAATGCAAACGTCCGGTCGACGTGCGGATTTTCGAGCGCACCATCTTGGATCATGAGCTTATTGCCGGCGTAGCCTTCTTCACCCGGCTGGAAGCAAAACACGAGGGTGCCCGGAATTTCGTCGCGCCGGCGGGCGAGTTCGCGCGCCGCGCACAGCAGGATTGCGATATGCCCGTCATGCCCGCACGCATGCATGACGCCGTCTCGTTTGGACTTGTAAGGGACGTCATTTGATTCTTGCATCGGCAGCGCGTCGATGTCGGCCCGCAACAACGTTACCGGACCGGGCTTCCCACCCACGAGCGTGCCGAGAACGCCCGTCTGCCCAATGCCGGTGCGGATTTCGTCGAGGTTGGACTTTTGAAGCTCGGCCGTAATGAAGGCGGCGGTCTCATGCTCCACCATCGAAAGTTCGGGATGTTCGTGAAAATGACGGCGGATCCGAACGAGTTCCTCGTGCGGCACGCGAAGCGAAGCGATCATCGCCACGCCTTCAACGGCCCGCCGGGGCGTTCCGTCCACCCGGACCCGCAGGAGTTGGGAGCGCCCCCGGATGACAATAGCTCTCCCGATGCAGACGACGATGGCCGGCCTGAGCGCCGAACAGCTCAAGACGATGCTCTATACGATGCTCATGCAGCGCGCGCTCGAGAATCGCGGCTTTCAGCTCAACCGGCAAGGCAAAATTCCGTTCGCGTCGGCGAGCGAAGGCCACGAAGCCGTCCAGGCCGGCGCGGCAATGGCATTTCACCGCGGCAAGGATCTGCTTGTTCCCTACTACCGGGACCTCGGACTCGATTTAGGCATCGGCGTCACACCGTACGAAGTGCTACTCTCACTTTTCGCGCGCGCCGCGGATCATTCGGGCGGCCGGCAATTTCCGCACCATTACGCGAGCAAGCGTCTTGGGCGCTTCACCATCTCATCGATCATTGCCGCGCAAACCTCGCATGCCGTCGGCGCGGCGTATGCGATCAAACTGCGCAAAGAAGCCGGACGGGCCGTGTTGACCACGTTCGGCGACGGCGCTACGAGCGAAGGCGAGTGGCACGAATCGCTCAATTTTGCCGCCGTCCACAAACTCCCGGTCGTCTTCCTGTGCGAAAACAATGAATGGGCGATCTCGACTCCCCAACGCAATCAGATGGCAATCAAGGATATATATAAGAAGGCCGCCGGTTACGGGATGCCGGGCGCGCTCGTCGACGGCTTCGACCCGGTCGCATGTTATGAAGCGACGAAGGAAGCCATGGACCGCGCGCGGTCGGGTAGCGGCCCCAGTTTTATCGAAGCGAAGTGCTACCGCTTCCTCTCCCACACGACGGACGACGACGACATGACCTACCGCACGCGGGCGGAGGTCGACGAACGGCGCAAGGACGACCCGGTTCCAAAGTTCGGGCGCCGCTTGCTCGAACAGAACGTCTTGAGCCAATCCGACCTCGACGCGCTCTCCCGCCGGGTGCTCGAAGAAATCAACGAAGCAACCGACCGTGCGGAAGCGATGCCCTATCCGCAAAAGAGCGATCTCTATACCGAACTGCACGCCGGGGCCTGGGAGCCCTGGCAGTGACTATCGTAAAGGCAACCATCTATGGCTAAAGCGATGACTTCAAACCAGACGCCGGAGAGGTTCGAGCGGCACGGTCTCTCGGACGATCAGCTGCGCGGAATTTTCCGCAACATGCTCATGCAACGCCAGCTCGACAACCGGGGCTTTCAGCTCAACCGGCAGGGCAAGATTCCGTTCGCACTCGGCAGCGAAGGCCATGAAGCTATTCAGGCCGGCGCGGCGATGGCGTTTCATCGCGGCAAAGACATTCTCGCACCCTACTACCGCGATTTGGGCTTGGCGATCGGCATCGGTTTTACGCCCCTTGAAGTCTTGCTTTCGCTCTTCGCGCGCGCGGCGGATCACAACGGCGGACGCCAGTTCCCCAACCATTATTCATCCAAGCGCATCGGTATGATGTCGTTCAGCTCGATTCTGGCCGCGCAAATTCCACACGCCGTCGGCGCTGCCTACGCGCTAAAACTTCGCAAGGAAACCGATCGCGCGGTGCTCGTAACCTTCGGCGACGGCACGACGAGCGAAGGTGAGTGGCACGAGTCGCTCAATTTCGCCGCGATTCACAAACTGCCGATCGTGTTCTTGTGCGAAAATAACAAGTGGGCGATTTCCACGCCGATCGACCGGCAAATGGGCAACGTTAATATCGCAGACCGCGCGCCCGGCTACGGCATGCCGGGCGAACAATTCAACGGCTTCGATCCGGTAAAAACGTACGAAGTCGTCGATCGCGCAATGAAACTCGCGCGCAGCGGCGGCGGACCGTCACTCATCGAAGGCATGTGTTACCGCTATCTGTCGCATAGCACGGACGACGACGACCGCACGTACCGGACGCGCGAAGAGATCGAAAAAGAACGCGCGAGCGATCCGGTTCCAGGCTTCGAACGCACGCTCGTGGGCGCCGGCGTAATGAACGCCCCGCAGGTCGAGCAACTCAAAAAAGATATTCTACGCGAAACTAACGAGGCCACGGACGAGGCGGAAGCGATGCCCTTCCCGCTGCCGGGCGATTTGTATACGCATCTCTACGAAGGAGCCTGGGAACCATGGCAGTAGCCTCACCGTCCAAAGTGATGACCAACGTGGAGGCGGTGCGCTCCACACTGTACGACGCACTCAAGCGCGACGAACGCACGGTGATTTTGGGCGAAGACGTCGGTAACCGCGGCAACGTGTTTTTAATTACGAAGGGCTTCATCGACGAGTTCGGCGCCGACCGCGTCATCGATACGCCAATCGCCGAAGCGTCTATCGTGGGGATCGCAATCGGGATGGCAATGGAAGGCCTGCGGCCGATCGCCGAAATTCAGTTTGCCGATTTTATCTATCCGGCATTCAACCAAATCGTGGGCGAAGCGGCAAAAACACGCTACCGCAGCAACGGCGAGTACACCTGTCCGCTCGTTATCCGCACGCCGTACGGCGGCGGCGTGCGCGGCGCACTTTCGCACTCCGTATCGATCGAAGCGCTGTTCTACCACGTACCCGGCCTCAAGATTCTCGCGCCCTCCACGCCGTACGACATGAAGGGTTTGCTCAACGCCGCCATCGAGGATCCCGATCCCGTACTTTTCTTGGAGCACAAGCGCACGTACCGGTTGATCAAAGCCGAGGTGCCCGAAGAGTACTACACGATTCCGATCGGCAAGGCGAATATTACGAAGACCGGTACTCAGCTAAGCGTTGTTTCTTATGGACTGTACGCGCATCAGGCACTCGACGCGGCAAACGGTTTGCAAGCGGACGAGAACGTCTCTGTGGAAGTCATCGACTTGCGCTCGGTGCGCCCGATGGATCGTGGAGCGATTTTGGAGTCAGTCCGGAAAACGCGTAAGCTGTTGATCGTTCACGAGGATAATAAATTCGGCGGCATCGGCGCGGAAATCAGCGCTATGGTCGCCGAGGAAGCGCTTTTCGATCTCGACGCGCCGATCCGGCGTCTGTGCGGCCCCGACGTTCCGGCAATGGGTTACGCCCTACCGCTCGAGGAAGAGTTCATGATCTCGACGGAACGCATGGCCGAAGCTATGCGAGATATGGTGAAGTTCTAACATGGCAACCACGATTACGATGCCTCAACTCGGCGAAACGGTAACCGAAGGCACCGTCGCCCAGTGGCTCAAAAAGCCCGGCGATAGCGTCGAAAAGTACGAAGCGTTTCTCGAAGTCTCGACCGACAAGGTCAACGCCGAAGTTCCCGCACCCGTCACCGGTACGATTCGCGAACTGCTCGTCAAAGAAGGCGAAACCGTTCCAACCGGAACGGCAATTGCAATCATCGACGAAGTCGGTGCGGCGGCGCAGCCCGCCGCCGCGCAACCCGCACCGGTTGAAAAAGACGCCGGCGTTGGCGCAAGTAAGAGTCCCGTCCCCGGACAAACCAATGCGCCATCGACCTTCGTCCCGACCAACGGCGGCAACGGCGCTGCGCGCACGGTTCACAACGGAAGTAGCGAGCAAATATTACGCGGCGTTTCGCCTGCGGTTCGCCGCCTCGCGCGCGAACATCATATCGATGTCGGAGCGCTCAAAGGCAGCGGGGCGAATGGCCGCGTCACGGCCGAAGACGTCCTGACGGCAGCAGCCATGGGACCAGCGGCCGCGATGGGTCAGTCGATCGCCGTCGGCGAAGCCGCAACGGCTCCACTTGCCGCGCCTGCTGCAGCTAAACCCATTCCCGCCGATGGCAAAAGCACATACGGCGAACCGATTCCGGGAACGATCGTTCCGCTCAATCAAGCTCGCAAAATCATCGCACAGCGCATGGTTGAAAGCAAACACACCGCGCCGCACGCGTGGTCGATGGTCGAAGTGGACGTCACGAATCTGTGGAAATGGCGCACGCGCGAGAAAGATGCCTTCACACGCGACTATGGCATGTCGCTCACGCTCATGCCGTTTTTCATCCGCGCGGTTATCGAAGCGATTGCGACGTTCCCGTTGATGAACTCGCGCTTCACTGATGAGGGCATCCTCGTAAACAAAGACGTCAACATCGGCATCGCGATCGGCCTTGCAACCAATCTCGTGGTCCCGGTCATCAAGAACGCGGATCAGATGTCCATTAAGGGGCTCGCTCTGGCCGCAGGCACGCTCATCGATAAGGCGCGCCGCAACAAACTCGGCGTCGACGATTTGCAAGGCGGAACGTTTACGGTCAACAACAACGGGGCGAACGGTTCGATTGCATCCGCGCCGATCATCAACGGCGGACAAGCCGGGATCGTTACGATGGAAGCGGTGCTCAAAAAACCCGTCGTCACCAAAGACGACGCCATTGCGGTGCGCAGTATGATGAACGTGTGTCTCTCGCTCGACCACCGCGTGGTCGACGGCTACGTCGCGAGCGGATTCCTCGCAGACCTCAAAAAGCGTCTAGAAGCAATGGGCCCGCAAGGCACCCTCTAGCGCCATTGCGTCATGCAAGCCCTTCGACAAGCTCAGGGTGCCACGGGTGTTAAAATCGAATTGATGTGGTCCAGCGTGTTGCGTAAGGCGGATTTTCCGCTGGGGAGTTTGTAGTCCGGATCGAGCATTCCGCCCGGGACTTGGTGTCCGACCGGACCGAGTCCGATTAGCGTGATGCGTCCCTTACGCAGCGCTTTGTTCCACGGCGATTGCATAAAGATGCGCCAGCGAGAAGAAAACATGATCGGTCCGAGCGGTTCGATCGCGTCCTTCGAGCCTTTCATATGATACAGATGATCGATATGTTTGAACGGTGCCGTCCCGGTCATCACGCCTCCGAGTGAAATAACGTCGATCGGAACGCCCAATGCGAACGTTAAGAGCGGCGCGGCCTCCGCGCACATTTGTCCGCCGCCGCTGTAGCCGATCATCGTCACCGGAACTGCACTGCCTGCTTTATAACCTTCTTCGATCAGGGCGTTGTAAATGACCTGAGCGATCCCGAGGTTATAGAGCGGCCCGTAGCGCTGATCGGCGGAAACGGCGACGATCATCACGTTGCGAATATTGATGAACATTCCGATGATTTGCGTCTTCGCTCCCTCGCGGAATTTCTCAACCCACTTCCAAAACCGCGCATACACCGGATCGTCGTCGAGCGGCCGGTTCACAACGGAATACGAAACGATTCCCCGGACGAGTTGCGTACCGGCGGGCAGTTCCGTCGCGAGCGCGTCCAAAAACGTTTCGATGTCGGGCGTGTAGCGCGAACCGGACTGCGATATTCCGTCCAAATAGACGACGTAGCGCAGACTCTCTTGCGCGCGGCGCGGAGCTGCATTCCCGGGCTGCCGGCCCGCTGTGTCACTTACACTTTCCCCGTACCAGCCGGCCCACCAGCCGAGGGTTTCCAAGGGCGCCAGAAATGCCGCGACTACGATGCCGACGAGGGCGATCCAAATGATATCGAACGATGCGCGCCATAAAATCGCGCCCGGCGAGAGTGCGGCAATGCTCCGGTGGTGAGGAATGAGGACGGCGACGATGACCGCTACGATAAGAAATGTCGTGATGATGCCGGCGAACACCGGTAAACCGTGGCTTCCTCTGCGTCGGTCTTGGGCCGCATTCGCGCTACCTACCTGCGAGCTGACGTGTTTGAGTTGATGGACGGCGCGTTGCACGGCAACCTTTTCTTGCACGATATGCACGCCGGCAGCAAGATCGGCTAAACGTAAACTCACGGCAGTGAGGGGCTTCCCAAGCACGTGCTGCGCAACCAGCATCGCGATCCATCCGAGGGCAACGTGCCCCGCACTCGTTAACGTAGGGATGTGCGCGATTTGCGCCACGGCCACAACCATTGCCAGCAACTGCCAAATGCGCAGCGCGAACAACACGGCCGTGCCCGCGTACGGCAAGGCTCCTAGAAACGCCGCCAACAGCGGTGCGTAACTAAACGCAACGGCGATCGCCAACGCCTCAAGTCCGACCGGCCGCGCACCCGGCAAAAGAAAAGTCGACCACGTGCTCAGCACGATAAAAACGAACCCCGCGGCGATTAACACCCCGTTGATCAGAAGGCTTAGTGCGAAACGTGCGGGGCTCACGCGATTGACGAACAGTACCACGCTCTGGCCGATCGCTTCGGAGATTCCGGCCAGCAGCACGGTCAGTGCACCCGCCATCCACAAATGCACTACCGCAGGTTGAGAATATCTGCGATATTTGCGGCGGAATCGATTGTGGTTTCAATTGCGCCGGTTGACGATGTTAAGAGCGTCGTCACGCCCGGGCCGTGACCCGATACCATCGACGCTCCGTGTACGACGATTCCCACCGTAAGCGCGCCCGTTTTATAAATCCGGCCGAACGTGTTATCCGCGTCGGAGATAGCAACGATGTCACCGAGGCGAATATCGCGCAAGCCGTACTTGGCGGCAATTTCATCGTCGAACGTTTGAATGTCGTAGTCGCCGCGAACGACGGTCGGCCGCCCGATTCCCGAGCCCATGATCGCTGCCGGAACAATTCGCGTCACTTTGGCGTGCACGCGTCCATCCCGCACGCTCAGGCCCCATTTTTTCGGGAAGTCCGGGTCCATGTTGAACGCGGCAACCTCCGGCGCGTCGAGCAATTTTAAGCCGACGCCCTGCCCCCAAACTTGAATGCGGTCACCCACGGCCATTCTCTTCATGACCTTGGCGGGAAAATCAATTAGCACGTGCTCGACGCCGCCGTGCTTGCCGGTCACGATACCGGTTTCGCCTTTGGCATCGCCGCTTATTACAATCGCTTCATTTCCAATACACGAAAAAACGTTGAATGAAGCATTGCGGCTTTCATCGGAATGACGCACGCTCACGCCGGGTTCGATGTGATCGGCGGCGAACGCAAAAGCCGGATCGCCGACCCGTACGTTGGGCGTAATGCCGCCCACGCCCGGCACGACCACCGCATTCCCGTCGAAGCCGATGTGATACAGATTTGCCGGGATGGCCGGCTGGGTGGCCTCCGCGGCTACGGCGACCATCACGAGTTCGGACCGGTTAATGCGCGTTTCCATCGATGGGGGTTTTCCGCACCGGCGCGAAGCTTCTTTCATCCCATGCAGATTAGAAAGCAGTTTAAATTCGAATCCGCGCACGTGTTGCCTCACCATCAGGGTAAATGCGCGCGCCTCCACGGCCACTCGTACCGCCTGGACGTTGCCGTTCGCGGGCCGCTCGTGCCGTCGGGTCCGACCCAGGGCATGGTTGCCGATTTCGACGATATCGCAACCGTCGTTCAAGCGCGCGCGATCGACGCACTCGATCATCGCTATCTCAACGACCTCATGGAGAATCCGACGTGCGAACTCATCGTGCACTGGATCTGGGCCGCGCTGGCCGATGATTTGCCGGGACTTGAGGAATTAATTCTCTGGGAAACCGCTACGTCGTGCGCGGTTCTGCGAGCGGCCGATCTCTCATAATGCTGCAACTCAACGAAATTTTTTATAGCCTCCAAGGAGAAGGCACCTACAGTGGGACGCCGGCCGTATTTGTGCGCCTGGCCGGTTGCAATTTGTCATGTGATTTTTGCGACACGGATTATTCCCTCAAAAGGCTCGCGCCCGTTGCGGAAATCGTCGCGCAAGTGCGGCAAGCCGGCGGCGACTGCCCGATGGTGATTCTCACCGGCGGCGAACCACTGGCACAGCGTGAAACGTTTGCATTGATCGAGGCTCTTCGCGCCGACGGACGGCGAGTTCACATCGAATCGAACGGCACGATCGCGGCGGACCTGCCCGCCGACGTGTGGTTAACAGTCTCCCCGAAAGAGCGGCTACACGACGCAATGGCCGCGCGCGCCGACGAAGCAAAATTGATCGTCAACCGGCGCGTCCCCCTGGAGTGGATTACCCGGTTCGGCCCCAAAACGCCGGTGTTCTTGCAGCCCGAAGGCAACAAAGCGGAAAATATCGCGCTCGCGGTCGAAGCGGTAAAAACCGATCCGCGCCGGTTGCGTCTCTCATTGCAAACGCACAAGATGATCGGCATTCGCTAGTGATTCTGCTCGCGTGCGCAGTAGGGAAAGAGTTGGGTTTCTTCACGTCGGTGCCGCACGTCGAAATGCTGGTCACGGGAGTCGGCCCAATTGAAGCCTCGGCGAGCGTTGCGCGCGCGCTCGCGCAAAGCCGGTATTCGCTGGTCATAAACGCGGGGATCGCCGGCGCATTCGACGGCGCAGCGAACGTCGGCGACGGCGTCGTGATCTCCGAAGAGTTTATGGAGCTTGGCTTGGAAACGGGCGCCCCGGTCGCGCTTCCCGAGGGTGTTCGCATCGTCGATCACGTCTCCTCGGACTTACGCATCGTCGATCGTTTGGTGGAAGCCGGCTTTGCGGCGCTCCGTGGTTTGACGGTAAGCAGCGTTACGGCCACCGCGTCCACAGCCAAGCGGCTTGCTACTTTCGGCGTGCAGGCGGAGTCGATGGAGGGCTTCGCCGTGCTTCGCGCGGCCGAAATGGCCGGTGTGCCAGCGGTTGAAGTTCGAGGCATCTCCAACATCGTCACGGACCGCGAGCAAGGCAAGTGGAACTTTGCGCAGGGGGTACGAGGTTTAGAGAGCGTGCTTACATCTTTACTCTCAATCGTGACGGCGCTTCATGAATGAAGCCGTCGTCCGCCCCGTCACCCTTGCCTATTCACCGTGTCCCAACGACACGTATATTTTTGCCGCCCTCGGAACCTCGAAAATCGAAGGGCCGCTTGAGATTCGCGTGGTCCTTGAAGACGTCGAGGCGCTCAACACCTCCGCGATAAACGGCGACTACGAACTTTCCAAGGTCAGTTACGGCGCGATTCCGGATCTACTTGACAACTACCGCATTCTACGCGCCGGCGGCGCGCTTGGCCATGGCTGCGGGCCGCTCGTCATTGCTAAGCCCGGCGCCGGCAAGACGCTGGAAGATTTCCGAGACAAACTCATCGCCATTCCCGGCGAGCGCACCACGGCGTTCCTCTTGTTGCGTTTGGCGCTGGGATACAGCCCGCACATCATTCAAATGCGCTTCGACCAAATTGTCGAAGCCGTTGAGTCGGGTCTGGTCGACGCGGGCTTAATCATCCACGAATCGCGCTTTACCTACGCGCAGTCCGGCTTGAGCGAAATCATCGATTTGGGTGACTGGTGGGAAAAGCAAACGGGCTTGCCGATTCCCCTTGGCGCGATCCTGGTGCGCAACGACGTACCCGACGCACAGGCGCGCGAAATTAACGAGTCGATTCGGGCCAGCTTGCGATTCGCGCGCGAACACGAAGATCAGATCATGGGGTACGTGCGCCAAAACGCCGTCGAAACGTCGGAAGAAGTCACGCGCAAGCATATCGAACTCTACGTCAATGAATACAGTGACGATATCGGCGAGTCCGGCATTGCCGCCGTTGCGGAGCTTTTCAAACGCGGCCACGCCGCGGGCTTCATCCGGGAAGCGGTCGAGCCGAAGTTTGTTTAAGGCGCGCTTCGGGGCGACGCTCTTCGCGCTGCTTTCTATCGCTTTTCCGCTCGCGCCGCGCGCATCAACCTTACCGGCAGCACGAATTACCCTCGGCGACGAGGTTTTCTTAAACGAAAGCTGGCGGGAGTTGCATGGGCGCTGCGTGGGCGTCATCACGAACCAAACGGGTGTGACCGCGCGCCTCGAACCGATCGTCGACGCGATCAAACGCAACAATAAGATTTGCATTAAGGCGATCTATTCGCCCGAACATGGGCTGCGCGGCGACCGGACCGCGGGCGCGTACGTTCCTTCCTACACCGACGAACGCACGGGCCTTCCCGTGTACAGCTTGTACGGCGCCACGCGGCATCCGAGCGCGCAAATGCTTGCGGGCGTCGATGTGCTGCTCTTCGATATTCAAGACGTCGGAGACCGCGCGTATACCTACATTTCGACGATGGCCTACGCGATGGAATCGGCAAGAGACTCGGGTAAGGAAATTTGGATCCTCGACCGGCCCAACCCGATCGGTAGTATGGTGGAAGGCCCCGTACTCGATCCGCGCTACAAATCGTTCATCGGGTTGTATCCGATCGCAATGCGTCATGGGATGACCGTCGGCGAACTTGCGCGCCTCTTTAACGAACACTTCGGAATCGGCGCGCGCCTGCACGTGATTTCAATGCGCGGTTACCATCACGGCATGCTGTGGCCCGATACGGGCTTACAGTGGGTGCAGAGTTCCCCCAACATTCCCGAATGGGACACGACGGTCGTCTATCCCGCAAGCGGTTTGATCGATAACGCCGGGATCAATAACGGAACGGGTTACACGAAGCCGTTCAAATACGCGGGAGCGTTCGGCCTCGACGGCCAGCGCCTTGCAGACGCACTCAATGCGCGCAACATTCCCGGCGCATATTTTCGCGCCGCGTATTGGACGCCGATGTCGGGCTTCTGGAAAGACAAACAACTTTCGGGAGTGGAGTTGATGGTTTTCGGTCCGCGCGTCTTTCCTTCAGTGCGAACGGCCGTCGAGATACTCGCGGCGGTCCGCCAGATTTCGCCGCGAACGCTCGCCATCAAAGAAAAAGCCCTCGACACCGATTGGGGAACCGACGCGCTCACGGAAGGTCTGCGCGCCGGAAAATCGGCGGATTCAATGATCGCCGGTTGGTCCGCCGGCCTCAAAACATTCAGCGCCTTGCGCGAGCGGTATTTACTCTATCCGTGAAGGGCAGCTCCTTAAGGTTTGGTTAGGAGTGAGTTAGCGATGAATGAGGGAGGCTGCCGGCGATAGGTCCGGCGTTGCGGAGATGCAATTCCACGAGCATCGATTGGACTCGACGCCGGGTGCAGGTCTGGAGTTTTTGAGGAGCTCGCCTGCATGATTAATCTGGTTCGCAGCGTCATCCGAGGGAGACTCGCGATCCTATTCCTGATAGCGCTCGGCGCGTCGGGTTGCGGACAAAATGCCTCGGGACCATCGAATCCAAATTTCGCGCCTTCCATAAATCAACCGAACGCGCCCCTAAGCAGTTCGGCCATTCAGCACGTGATCATCGTGGTTCAAGAAAACCGCAGTTTCGATAATTTATTCCACGGTTTTCCAGGCGCGGACACGGTCAATTCCGGCCTCGCTTCGGACGGCTCCACCGTACCGCTCGCGCAAGTAAATCTCGAGAACGCACAAGACGTATGCCATTTCCACGCGAGTTTTGTAGCGGCATACGATTTCGGCAAGCTGGATGGCTTCGATAACGAACAGACTTGCGGTATCACGAGCGGAGCGTACGGCCCCGCCGGCCGCTCGAAATTTATGTATGCTTACGTAAATCCCGCAGAAACGTTGCCCTATTGGCAAATGGCTACGCAATACACGCTCGCTGACAACATGTTCCAGTCAAATAACGGGCCGAGCTTCCCGGCCCACCAGTTTCTCATTGCCGGCCAATCCGCCAACGCCTCCGCCGTGCCGACCGGGAGCCCTTGGGGATGCGATGCTCCCGCGGGCACGACGGTCGATGTCCTCAACACTAACGGAGTGGAGATTACGGGTCCATTTCCGTGTTTCGATTATCAGACAATTGCAGATTTACTCGATGCAAAGAACATCGATTGGAGATACTATTCACCGGCGCTCAACACGCAAGCCGGCTCACAGTTCTCAGCATTTGATGCGATAAGACACATTCGGTACGGCTCGGACTGGTTCAAGGATATTAGTCCCGAGACGCAATTTCTTACCGACGTGCAAAACGGTCAATTAGCCGCCGTTACCTGGATTATTCCATCCTTTCCAAACTCCGACCATCCGCTCTCAGGTTCGAACACGGACCGGATTGGGTCGCATCGATCGTGAACTCGGTGGGCCAGAGTAAATACTGGAACAATACCGCAATATTTGTCACGTGGGACGACTGGGGAGGATGGTACGACCATGTCAAACCCGTCGAAACAAGTTTCACGGATTCAGGCTTCCGCGTTCCGTTACTCGTGATTTCGCCCTATGCGAAGCACGCCTACGTCTCGCACGTCTCGCACCGCTTTGGAAGCATCTTGAAGTTTATCGAAGACGATTTTGGATTGGGCTCCCTTGGGCAGGAGGATGCCCAGTCCGATAATCTCCAAGATTGCTTCGACTTCACCCAAAGCGGAGCGCCGTTTACCATTCTGCAGACAAAACGCTCCGTCAAAGACTTCCTTCGCGCAGCGCCCGTTCCGGGCCCGAACGATCCCGACTAAGATGCCCTAATCGAGATTGCGTTGGCGGATTTGATTGAGTTGCCAGAGGTGGATGAATCGCTGTAACTCTTCGGCGACCGGTTCGGGGACGTCAACGAACGCGATCCCGTAGGCAAACTTACGCATGCGTAAATCGAAAAACGGGGCCAGCACTTTGCCGTCGATGCCGAACTCTTCAAAGGCATGCGGATGCCTCTTTTCGCTCTTTAGCCGCTTGCCGAACGGCGTATCTTCATAAACCTCCCGGTCGATCGTCATCGAAGACAGAAAGTCGTCCGGCAGGCTAAACTGAAGAGCGAGCATCGACCCCGCGGGCAAATCTTCATCGGCCACGATTCGCAAGCCGCCGGCGCTCAAGTCGTTAGCTGCTGCGCTGCAGCGACCGGGGCGTCCGACGAGGGTATAAAAGACCCCGAACTCGACAGGCATTCGAAACGTTGTGCGCTTTTCACCGGCTCCGGCGGAAACCGCCGGCCGAGGAGCGGGGCTTTGCGGTTTCTTCTTCTTACCAAACCCGAACATCTCGCTTGCCCGTTTTCCGAAGCGAGCGCTGCAGCCCTGCGCGGACGCGGCGGCAGGCTTAACACCCGGGCCGTGAAATGTCGAGAGGAGTGTTACATTCCCGGTTAATCGAAGCGCTGGGCGCGGATGCCGTAAAAACCACGCCCGAAGACCTCTCGGTCTACGCATTTGACGCGTACGCACAAGCACGGCTCCCGGCGGCAGTCGTACTGCCCTCGAATACACGCGACGTTTCGGCCATCGTGAAGATTGCCAACGATTGTGGTGAGCCTATTGTCGCGCGCGGCGCCGGAACCGGCCTGTGCGGCGGCGCGGTGCCCGCCCGCGGCGGTATCGTCATCTCGTTTGCCCGCATGAACCGGCTGCTCAACTTGGATGCGCGCAACAAACGCGCGCGAGTCGAACCCGGCCTCGTCAATCTCGACCTCTCGCGCGCAACGCAAAGCAGCGGACTGTTCTACGCTCCGGATCCATCTTCGCAAAAAACGTCGACGATCGGCGGAAACTGTGCCACCAACGCCGGCGGTCCGCATTGTCTCTCCTACGGCACGACCGTCAATCACATTCTCGGACTCGAAATGGTCGATCACGCAGGCGAAGTGTTTACCACGTCGATCGACGACGCCGGATACGACTTGACCGGCGCGCTCGTGGGTAGCGAAGGAACGCTCGGTATCATCTGTTCGGCCGATGTGCGGTTAATGGATTTGCCGGAGTCGATCCGGGTGTGGGTTGCCGCCTACGGCGATGTCGAAGGCGCATCGGAAACCGTCTCGGCCATCATCGCCGCCGGCATCGTACCGACGGCGCTTGAGATCATGGACGACGTGATCGTGCGAGCGGTCGAAGCGTCCTTCCACGCCGGTTATCCCACGGATGCAGGCGCCGTACTGTTGATCGAACATGCCGGCTTTACCGACGACATGGACGAAAGGGAAGCGGCAATCGAAAAAATCGCGCGCGCACACGGGGCCGTCTCCTGGCGCGCCGCTCATACCCAGGCGGAACGCGATGCCCTCTGGGCCGGGCGTAAAGGGGCTGCCGGTTCGACCGGCCGCATCGCGCCAAACTACTACACGCAGGACGTCTGCGTTCCGCGTTCTAAACTGCCCGCCGCGTTGCATGCGGTAAGCAAATCCGTGCGGGCTCACGGCCTGCAAGTCGGAAACGTTTTTCACGCCGGTGACGGCAACTTGCATCCCCTCCTCATGTACGATAAGCGCGATCAAAAACAAGTCGACGCCGTCAACGAAGCGGGACGTGAAATTCTCTATGCATGTATCGAATTAGGCGGCACGATCAGCGGCGAACACGGCATCGGCTCGGAAAAACGCGAAATGCTCGGCCTGGTGTATTCGGAGGACGATCTGGGTGCGATGACCCGCTTGCGCGATGTGTTCGACCCGCGCCGCAATCTCAATCCCGAGAAAATTTTTCCGTTGGGCTCGCGATGTCCGGAGGTTCGATGATCGGGCGCGCGGTCGCAACTTTGGCGCCCACAAGCGTTGCCGAATTGCAATCCGTGCTGCGGGATGTAAACGAGCGGGGCGACGCGCTCGTCATTGAAGGTGGGAAAACGCACGCGGGCATGGGATATCCGCCCGAGCGCGACGCGGCGGCTCTGTCAACCGGCAAGTTAAAGCGCGTTATTGCTTACGAATTTGCCGATCTCACGGTGAGCGTTGAGGCCGGACTCACGGTGCGGGCATTGCGCGCCGCGCTCGCCGAACGCGGCCAGTTTATTCCCATCGACGTACCGCGCGCGCACGAAGCGACGATCGGCGGATCGCTCGCGACCGCGTGGCTTGGGCCCCGGCGCCATCTCTTCGGGCGGCCGCGCGACTACATCATCGGTTCCAAGATGGTGCTGGCGGATGGAACGATCGCTTGCGCCGGCGGAATGGTCGTAAAAAACGTGGCCGGGTACGATATGAGCCGCCTGTACGTCGGGTCGTTCGGAACGCTCGGCGTGCTGGCGTCTGCCAATTTTAAGACGCTTCCGGCGCCCGCAAGTGCTCGCGCGTTCGTTGCAAAACTGCCCGAAGGCACGCGGCTGCGCGCGATGGCCCAAGTGCAAGCCCTCGCGATTCCCCCCTCGGCCGCGCTATGGGTGCACGGGTTCAGAAAGTCGATCGACGGTGACGAAGGCGACGACGGCCGGATGTTCGTTTTGCTCGAAGGCTCGAACGATCTTATATCCCGGGCCACGCGCGACTTGCGCTCGGCGCTCGGACGCGCCGGCGTTCCGGAAACCACCATCATCGACGGCGGCGCACGCGATGCCTACGACCGTGCGCTCGACGCGCTCGCCGCTAATATCGGCGAACGTTCGCTGACGTACCGGATCCTCGGGGGGCCCGATGATATCGATGACGGGTTGCGTGCCGCTTACGCATGCGCGCACCTCCACGAGCTGACCGCCGAATCGGTTGTCGACGTGATAAACGGGGATCTCTATTTTCGCGTTAACGGTAAGGACGCGCACGCATTTTCCGAGCGCGCCGAGATTTTCGATGAGGCGTTTCACCTGCGCTTTCCAAAGGCGATTGTGGTCGCTAGCGCGTCGCCGATGCGCGCGGCGTTGCAGGTGTGGGGCGAACCCCCGAATGCCATCGAGCGCATGCGCAATCTCAAAAAACAGTTCGATCCGAAGCGCACCCTGAATCCCGGCCGCTTCGTCGGCGCCATCTAGCTTTTTTGAAGAACGACGTCCGCTTTGCGGTGACGCGCGTGCTGGCGAGCCGGACGCGCCGGAACGCGCTCCGCCAGCTCGGCCTCTCCGGCGTCGCACACTTGATCGCTTTCCTCTTACGCGTCGTGCCGAAATCGCAGCGAGCACTCGCGCAAATCTACGACCGCGCGCTCTGCATTTCCGATGCTGCTTTTCGCCACGAAGCGCTGACGAGCATTCGCGCAAAGTCGTACCATGTGGCGGGTGCGTGTTTTCCCGCAACGTTTCTGTCGCGCAAGAAAGCGGCGGCATATATCACACTCGTCGTGCCCCTGGAAACGCTCTACGACTATCTAGACAATCTCTGCGACCGGCATCCCGGCGTTCCGCTGGACGCATATCCGGTATTACACGAGGCATTACGCGACGCGCTCGATCCGACAACCACGCCCGGCGATTATTTTCGCGCCGGACCCGCGAGGGACGACGGCGGTTATTTGCAGTATCTCGTCGCGGCAACGCGGGCCGCCATCCGGTCCATTCCCGACTACGAGAGCCTGTTGCCCAATCTACGCGAAGCCGCGGATTATTACACCAGTCTGCAGACGTACAAACACTATCCGGCCGCCCTGCGCGTCGCGGCATTGCGCGAATGGCACGCCGCCAACGTGCCTCGTTTCGCCCACCTGAACTGGTGGGAATTTGCGGCAGCCTGCGGTTCTCAATTCCAGGTCTACGCGCCGATCGTTGCCTGTTTAAACGGCTACGCGCGCGACGCCGGCCCGACGTACGACGCATTTTTTCCCGAGTTTTGCGCGTTGCACGTATTGCTCGACGATTTTATCGATCAGTCGGAAGACGGCGCCCACGGCGAACTGAATTTCATCACGCGCTATGCTTCGGCGGACGCGGTACAGGTGCGGTTCGCCGAATTATTCCATTCGAGCGAACGCGGGTTCGGCTATCTAAGGAATTCCCACCCGCACAGGCTGCTGCTGCGCATTCTCGTGCTTTTCTATCTAACGCACCCCAAGATATACGACCAGGGTCTAGACGAACAAGCTCAAGCGTTGCTCAATGCCTTCGGACCGCGGATCGCCACGACGACGTAGGCGAGCGCACACAGGACCGGTAATAAGCTAACGAGTTCGAGCGCGAGTTGCGGGCCACCCGAAGCCACCACAAAACCCGCAATCGCTACTAAAGCGGAGCCGATTCCAAAAGCCACACCGTTCATCAAACCCAGCGCCATCCCTAAATTGCGCGGCAGCATGCGTTGCACGATCACGACTCCCGGCGCGCTTTGTACGTTTAGCAGCACGCTTGCGAGCAGCAGAGAGGCCATGCCGAAAGCATTGTTCTCGATAAAGAACCCGTACAAACACGGTACGGCAAGCAGCAAGCTTACGATCGAAACCCGAAGCGCGCCGAACCGGTCGCCGAGATAACCGCCCGCAAACAGTCCGATTGCCCCCACGGCCAGAAAAGCGGTTACGATTTCACCGGCCGCGACGATCGAACCGCCGCGAACGGCGACCAAGTTCGGCAGGTACGTCATAAACGCGGCCGTGACGAGATAACGAAATGCCGTGCTCGCCACCAGCAAAGAAACGCCCGGACGATCGACAACGGTTTGCGTGGCTGCGCCCGCGTTGTTTTCGGTACCGTGATGGCGGACCGCAGCGAAATCCACGCGACGCATCGTCGCAAAAAGAAAGGCCGCGGCGAGCAATCCCGGAGCGAGCATAACGACCGATCCGCGGGCCCCGAAGCGGTCGATCAGATGCGATATGACGATCGGACCGAGGGCGAAACCCAGAGCGCCGCCGATTTGAAAAATCGAAATACCGCCGCCTTTGCGGCTGCCGCTGAGCATCGCCGAATACTTTCCGGCCTCCGGATGCATCACGGCCGAGCCGATCCCGCCGATGACGATCATCAGTCCCAGGAGCGCCACAGTGGGAGCGAGCCCCGCAAACGAGACGCCCGCGACACCGAGCAATACGCCCGCGGGCAAGAACCACCAGCGCCCGCGCGCGTCGGAGTAGAGTCCGAAGAGCGGCTGCACGATCGAACTCGTCAGATACCAGAGGAAGCCGATAAATCCCTGATAGACGGGCGAGAGCCCGTGCGCGGCCACGACCGTGAAAATGAGCAGTGGGACCATGCCCGAAAACAGATCGTTCGCGCCATGCGCAAACGAAAGCACCGAAAGTCCTCGAAGGTTCCACTGCTTGCGCGCAGCGATATCGAACGTGGCCCGCTCTTGCGCCGTCATTTCACCTCGGTTATTGCAGTTCGGTCATGCTTGCGTGCGCGACCGGAATCGTTCAGAAGAGATCGCAAGCCCCGTGCACAAACAAGTGCACAGCGGGCCGGCTTGGTTCCACGTCGCTGGAGGTAGTTCATTGAACGGTGTTCGATCGTGCGCGGTAATCGTCGTTTTCATGATAGGTATCGGCGCGGCCGGTCCGCAAGCGGCAATGTCGGAGCGCCGCCTAGAGGCCGGTTTTCTGGACGTTCCGAGCGCGCAAGGCGCGCTCGACCATTCCCGGTTCCTGAACCAACAATCGCATTATCCCGGTTCGCCGGGGGACCGGCAAGTCGCCACGTACATGCGGGATAAATTGCGCGACTATGGCTTCGAGGCGAACCTGGAAGAGTTTAAGGCCCGAATCGATACGCCCAAGAAGCTCCTCCTCGAATTTTCAGGGCGTCCCAAACGCAAGCTCGATCTCACCGAAGCGGCGGATCCCTCCGATCCCGACACGGCGCGCGAAGATCGGGGCATTCCATTCAACTACGGAAGCGGGGACGGCGACGTCATTGCCCCGGTGGTGTACGTCAACCGTGGATTAGAAAACGACTATGCGCTCTTAACGGCCTCGCGAATCCCGGTGCGCGGCAACCTTGTTCTGATTCGCTACGGTGCGCAGTTTCGCGGACTGCTTGCAAAACGCGCGCAAGACCACGGTGCGGCGGGCGTCATTTTTTACTCCGATCCCAAAGACGACGGCTTCGTAAAAGGGAAACCCTATCCGAACGGGCCCTATCGGCCGGAATCATCCGTTCAGCGCGGATCCGTGCAAGGGAACGAACCGGGGCCGCTACGCATTCCAACGCTTCCCATCAGCGCGATCAACGCAAGAACCATTCTCGCCGCAATGACCGGGCGCACAGCTCCGCAAGCCTGGCACGGCGCGCTGGACGTGCCGTACGTCGCCGGTATGACGCAAACACGGCTTCATCTTACCGTTGTCATGAACCGGTCGGTGCAGACGATCTGGAATACGGTGGGAAAAATGATCGGCAGCTCGCCGTCGCAATCCGTCATCCTCGGCGGACATCGCGATGCGTGGGTGTACGGTGTCACCGATAATGGTTCGGGAATTTCTACGCTCTTAGAAGCCGCGCGCGGCCTGGGATATTTGCATCGCTCGGGCTGGCGTCCGGTCCGTACCATCGTCATTGCGGGCTGGGATGCCGAAGAGATTGGGGAACTCGGTTCCAAGGCATACGTCCAAGTGCACGAAGCGGAGTTACGATCGGGATGCGTCGCATACGTCAACGCGGACGAGAACGTGAGCGGCCCGCAATTCGGCGCGGACGCCGCAGCCGGCATCGCCGCCACCGTCGTGAACGCAACAAAATCCGTTCGGGACAACGCCGCCATTCCGGTGTTCGACACGTGGCAAAAACAAGAGAATCCCGGCACCGCGCATCCGCGAAAAGCGCCGACGGTGCGCACACCCGGGGGCGGTTCGGATCACGAAGCCTTTCTATACGAACTCGGTATTCCAACGGCGCAAACGGGCTTTTTTGGGCCGTTCGGCGCATATCACTCCGCTTATGACGACCTTGCGTTTGCAAGTGAGATCGCGGATCCGGAGTTCACCCTGCACCGGACCGCGGCGCAACTGCTCGGCATTCTCGCAATGCGGCTCGCGCAATCCGAGCGGTTGCCCTATCAATTCTCCGCTTACGTTCCCGTGATGCGCGCCGATGCCCGCGCCTTTGAATCGCAGGTGCGTGCCGATGGTCAAACCACGAACTCGAGCGAACTAAGCCTTGCGATGTTGCATTTCGCGGGCGCGGCGCGCCGCTACGACCGCCGGCAGGTGCAAGACGCTCGTGCCGGACTGCAAGCGGCGCAATTGCTCGACTTAACGATCTACGGCCGCAACGGATACGAAAGCGCAGCGTTTCCCAAGATTGCAGGTGCGCTCGCGCAAAGGAATTCCGCGGCCATCGCCGCTGCGTTTGCGCAAACGGCTGCATCGATCGACCGCGCAGCGGAGCTGCTGCGATGAAACCGTTTAGCGACCGGCGCGCGACTTTCGCCAAAGCGCTCGGCACCGGCGTAGCCGTCATTCCCGGCGCGCGGTTGAGCCTGCGTAACCGCGACACGGAATACGAGTTCCGTCAGTCCTCAGATTTTTACTATCTCACCGGCTTTACCGAGCCGGACGCGGTGCTGGTTATGGTTTGCGCTGACGGGAGCCCGCGCAGCATTCTCTTCACGTTGCCGCGCGACCGGGCGATCGAAGTGTGGACGGGCAAACGGCACGGCATCGAAGGTGCGATTGCGCAATTCGGCTTTGACGAAGCCTTCGAAATCAAGGAACTCGATACACGCTTACCCGAGCTTCTACACGGCCACGACACGTTGTTTTATTCCATCGGAGGGGACGAAGCGCTCGACCGTCGAGTCCT
>JALZBM010000277.1 GCA_030947385.1 Vulcanimicrobiota bacterium | reverse complement strand
TCGTGGCGAGCACGACGGCGTCGCGGTGCAGCTCCTTGAGAATCGGCCCGAGCACTTCTTCGGCCGCGCCTTGGGCATAGACGTTTGCGGTATCGATAAAGTTTATGCCGCGCTCGTACGCGCGCAGCACGCATTTACGCGCCATATCGGCCTCAACCGAATTTCCATACGTAAGCCAGGACCCCAGGCCAACGGTGCTAAGCTTGAGGCCCGAGTGCCCGAGCGTGCGGTATTTCATGTGGAGCCTCCCGGTGTTCGCGGCATTCGGTAAAGAACGATTCGTTCGCAGAAGCGCAGCAAGCGCATCCACCACTGTTCGCGGGTAACGATGGGCTCGGTGAGAATGACTTTCATTCCGAATAGTTTTGCCCCGAGCACATCGGTAAAGACCTGATCGCCGACGACGACGGTTGCATGTTTTTCCGTGCCGAGCAATTCGAGCGCCTGGAGAAATCCGCGCGGCGACGGCTTCCCCGCCTGCGCGATGCACGGAACGTTAAGGTTCGCCGCGACGTCGAGCGCCCACTGCGTCGCGTTATTGGTCACGACTGCGACCCGGAAGCCGCGAGCGACGGCTGCATGCACCCAAAGCGCGACTTCTTCGTCCGGCGCGGCATGCCGGTACCCGACCAGCGTGTTGTCGAGATCGACGATGATGCCAAGCAAACCGTCGCGCTCGAGTGCGTCAAGCGAGATGTTATGAATGCGCGGGGAAAAGGAAGTCGGGCGCACCCAACCACGGCCCAGCCTCACGCCGGTGCATCTTTTGGAACGTAGACTTGCAGTGCGCGCGGCAGAACTTCGAACGTTGCCGGCGTCATGCCGGCCGGCTCGCCGTCGGTAAAGATGTGATGCGGCACCGTCGTATGGATCTCGAATTTGGTCGCGCGGCGGTCTCGCACGGCGCGAGCTTGGCTGATATCGCCGCGCGCAATTTCACCGAGCAGGGGCAGGATGTCGCTCCAGCGCTCGACTTCCAGACTGTATAGGTCGAGCATTCCGTCATCGATTGCGGCGCGTTTGTTGGTAATGAATCCTCCGAAGTGATGGCTGTTTGCGACCGTTAACTGCGGCGTGCGAAAACGTTCTTCGGAGCCGTTATAGCGGATCCGGACGCCGAACGGCCGGCTGTACCGCAGCGTCGTTAGGGTCGTACCGACGATCGCTAGAAATCCGAAACGTTTCTTTACTTCCGGCGTTTGGCGACGGGCAATCCGCGTGCTGATGCCGATGCTTGCCTCGTTGAGGAAATACTTATTGCCGACGCGTCCGACGTCCACGGGCCGCGAATGGCGCGCCAGAATGACGCGAACGGCCTGCGCGGGATCTACCGGTACGCCGAGCGTTTTGGCGAGGTCGTTAAACGTCCCGAGCGGGAGAATTCCGAGGGGGAGCTTTGTTTCGATGAGGCCCGGCATGGCCGAAATGAGCGTCCCGTCGCCGCCGCCGATGACGACACAATCGACGTCATCCTTATGATGCCTCATAATAGCAGCCCCCCCGTCATCTCGCCCAGGGGGTTCGTGAATGAGCTGGCAGCCTGCAAGCTCAAACGCCTGGGTCACTTGATCCGCGTATTCGTCGCCCCGGCGGGCCTTAGGGTTCAGGAGTAGAAGGACTCGCATCGCCACCACGCCCTACCCAAGGCGAGCGACCTCAAAACCGCGCACGTTCCAAGCTTAATCTGCCGATAACCAATTCGTGCCCATTTGGACGGCAGTTCTACCGCTTATTGCCCTCCCGGCCATCGCTTTTTGCCTTGGGGCAATTTGGCGCGCTTCAAAGCGCGAGGACGAATCGGATACCTCGGCCTTCTTTCAAGAAAACCCGCAGGCGATGTTTATTTACGACGCAACCACGCTGCGTTTTTTGGACGTCAACGCCGCAGCCGTCGCCCGGTACGGATATAGCCGCGAACAATTCCGCTCGATGGGCGTAGCCGATATCGAGCCAGAAATGGACCGGCTGTTTGACATCTTGGCGGCTCTTCCGCAAGACGGGCACTCCGACACACGCGGCTACCGGCACAAGGCCTCCGACGGACGAACGCTCCACGTCGACATCTCGTCCCGCGCGATTACCTACCGCGGCGTATCCGCCCGATTGGTCAGCGCATTCGACGTTACCGACCGCGCGCGCAGCGAAGAACTGCTGCGCCTGAGCGAGGCAGAATTGGCCGCGGCGCAGCAAATCGCGCACTTGGGCAGCTTCTTTCACGACGTGCGTACCGGCGAGCGCCGCTTTTCGGACGAGCTTTACTATCTCTGGGGTATGAAGCCCGGGGATCCGATTCCCGACGGCGGGATTTGGTCGTTCGACTATCCGGACGATCAAGAGTACATTCGCAGCGAGATCGAAGCGGCGAGGCGCGAGAAGCGGTATTACGACATCGACCACCGCATCGTGCGCGTCGACGGAACGATTCGGTACGTCCACGAACAGGGGCGTTGGACGTACGATGAAAACGGCGAAGAGAAATTCAACATCGGGACGATTATCGATATTACGGACCGTAAAGACAACGAAGCGGAACTCGCGCAGTTGGCCTACCACGATTCGTTAACCGGCTTACCCAATCGCACCAAACTCATTGAAACACTCGAAGACGCGTTGCGTGGCCGGCCGAACGACGATGCGCTCTTTGCGCTATTTTTTATCGACCTAGACCGGTTCAAAATCATCAACGATACGCTCGGACACTCCTACGGCGATAAAGTCCTCATCGAAATCGGCGCGCGGTTGCGTTTGCAGCTACCGGAAACGGCCGTGGTGGCGCGTCCGGGCGGAGATGAGTTTATCGTTTTCATTCGCGACGCGAGCGATAAGGTTGAAGTGTCGCGCGTGGCCGATCAGATTTTGAACGCCTTCATAAGGCCGTTCCTCGTCGGCGGTCACGAGCACTTCGTATCCGCGAGCATCGGTGTGAGCCTGTCGCCCCTCGACGGCGACATCGTCGAGACGCTCTTACAGAACGCCGATACTGCGATGTATGCGGCCAAGAAGAGGGGCGGGAATAACGTTCACTTCTACACATCGAATTTGCAACACGTCGCCGCGCGACGCTTCAAGCTGGAAAGCGCGTTGCATCGCG
>JALZBM010000276.1 GCA_030947385.1 Vulcanimicrobiota bacterium | reverse complement strand
TCATCTACCGTCCGGCGGCGCAGCCGGCGCGTCCCCGCCACGAAGTCCAGACCCTGTT
Organism: Vulcanimicrobiota bacterium; assembly: GCA_030947385.1. Lineage (GTDB taxonomy): Bacteria > Vulcanimicrobiota > Vulcanimicrobiia > Vulcanimicrobiales > Vulcanimicrobiaceae > JACRUB01. The sequence continues at coordinate 3,038 of JALZBM010000276.1, read as the reverse complement.
CGAACTCGGGCGGGGCTTGCACGGTGAGAGCGCGCCCACGCGGGATCTGCGCCGGTTGCGAACGCTAGTGCTCGATGAAGATATCGTCGCCGGCGACGCCGGGACGGTGCAGATCACGCGTAAATGGCTGCACTCCGGCCGCCCGCCCGAAATCGTTCGGGCGTGGTTTGCAGCACTGCACAAACGTGGGGGCTGGAGCGGAATCTGTTCGGAAGGCGAACGCGATCTCGGTGAGCTTTTGGGCGAAGCAGCGGGTATGCGCGTACGCTATTTCGGCGACGTGCGGTCGTGGAAAGAGGCGATCGCCGCAAGCGCGCATGTCGTCACACCCGACACGGGCGCCGCGCACCTCGCTGGGATGCTCGGTATTCGCTGCACCGATTTTTTTGAAGCCGAGCGATACGAAGCGCAAGTCGAGCAGTGGGCGCCGTGGGCGGCCGTGAGTACGGTCGCGCAATTTCCATCGATGACGCGACGTGGCTAGCAATCGCGCGCTCGTGGTTTGCGCGGGCGGTGGCATCGGTGATTCGCTGCTCGCATCGCTCTGCGCGCGCGCCTTGCGCGCACGCTACGCGAAAGTAGACGCGCTCACGCTGCCGGGTCACCGCGATACGCTCGAACACGTTCCGGATATCGATTCGGTTCTGGTGGATACGGGCGAGCGCGTTGCGGCCGTCGCGCAGCTACTGCAAAGGGGCTACGACGCTTGCGTCGTGACGTGGGCGACGCGACGCACGGCGCAAATCGTCTACCGTGCAAAGATTCCCGTTCGGGTCGGGCAGTCGGACCGCTTATACTCCGGACTCTTCACCCATCGCGTTGACGTGCGAAGCGAGCGCGGCGACGTCACCTCACACTGGTCGCAGATTTTGCTCGATTATCCGCGTGCCGTCGGTTGCGACGTTTCCGATACGCAACCGCGCTTCGATCTGACCTCTACCGATAGCGAGCAGAGCCGGCGTTTACGCAGCGAGCGCGGCGTCGGTTCAGAATATGCAATCGTTCACCCGACGTGCTCGATTTCGCCGTCGCGTCCGGTTTGGCCGATAGCGGGGTGGATCGATCTCGTGCGGGCGTTGCAAGCGCGCTACCGCGTACCGATTCTGGTGAGCGGCTCGCAGGCCGACGCGCCCATCGTGGCACCGCTTGCGGCGGCGACCGGCGCGCTGTCGATTGCGGGCGCCACTTCGATCGGCGCGTTCGCTGCTCTCGCGCGCGATGCAAAATTCTTTGTCGTGATGCACAGCGGCCCGATGCACGTTGCTGCCGCCGTCGGGGCTCCGACAGTCGGCATTTTTCCCTTGCAAGCCGATTTTCCTGACCGATGGGCGCCGCTTGGACCACGGGTGAGCGTTTCGCGCGCCTCATTTGCGTGCCGCGCGGGCGAACGGATGGAAACCTGTCCGGATTATCTGTGCGTTGAAAATCTGGCCGTACCGCGCGTGCTGGCATCGCTCGATGGACTCTTACGCCGCGGCGGCGAAGTCACGTAACGATGCGAGCTACAATCCAACTGTGCACGTACAATCGCGCCGCGCTTCTCTCGCGCGTGCTCGAGGCGTGTTTCGAACAGACCGCTGCCGATACGGATTACGAAGTCGTGCTGGTCAACGACGGGTCCGGCGACCGGACGCCGGACGTGATCGCAGCCGCGCGCCGGCGCGCCACATGCGCCTTCACGGTGATCGATCAAGCCAACGCCGGTCTCGCGCGCGGGCGCAACGCCGGCATCGCGGCATCCTCGGGCGAGCGCATTATTTTCATCGACGACGATGTGTTACCCGTGCCCAGCTTCGTAGCCGAACATCTCAAAACGCATTCCGCCCACCCGCGCGACGTCATCCGCGGGGCGGTCATTAATACAGAATCATTTGACGATCTGCCGCCGCCGATCTATTCGCTAAAGAACTATTCCGGCAATTTTTTCTGGACCAGCAACGTATCTGTGCCGCTCGCAACGATTCGCGAGATGGGCGGTTTCGATGAAACGTTTTCTGAATACGGATGGGAGGACATCGACGTCGGCCTGCGCTTGCGGTCACGCGGGCTCAAGTCGATCCTCAATACGCGCGCAATCGCATTTCACTATAAGCCGCGGCCGCGTGCGTCGAACGTTGAAGGCATGATCCGGCAGGCACGTGCGCAAGCGCGCACGGCCGTTCAACTCGCAAAGATGCACCCGCATTGGCGCGCATACCTCGCGACGGGAAACACGGCCGCGCAACGGCTGATCCATAAATGGGCCGACGGCATCGGAGCTGCGCGGCGCTTCAAAGTCATGGCGGGCGATCTGAATGCGGACCGCCCTTTGAGCGGATCGCAGCTCTTTGCCGCACGACAACTTGCCGCGCACGCCTACTACCAAGAACTCGAGCGCGCGCGAGCGCAGCGGTAGCGCGCCGTGCGCATTCTCCTGAGCCGCACGGACCGGGTCGGCGATTTGGTCTTATCGACCCCGGCGATTGCGACCGTGCGCAAGTCCTTCCCGGACGCGCACATCACGATGGTCTGCAGCGCATACAACCAAGTCGTGATGGAGCGCAACACCGATGTCGACGAACTCGCCGTCCTTCCGCGCGACATCCAACCCGCCGTCTTCGGCAGCGCATTTCGCGGACGCACCGATATCGCCATCGCGCTCGCGCCGCGCGGTCCCGATTTTGCCTTGATCGGTGCAACGCGGGCACCCGTGCGGATCGGCTACACCTACGTGCGCCGGTTTCTCGCGCGCGCAGTGGCGCCGCTTTACGTAACGAAGCTCGCGCTTTCGAGCGCCGATCCGGCGCTTTCCGAGAAGTTTGCGCAGCGGCCGGTGCTGCACGAAGTCGATCAATTGCTCGAAGTCGTCGCGCTGGCCGGAGCAACCCGGCGCAGTAGAGCGTTGCGCATCGACGTGACGGACGCCGATCGTCATGCCGTGGCATTTCTGCCGCCGAACCCGCTGGTGCTGCACCTCGGGTTGCGCTGGTTCTCGCAAGGGAGCACGCTCGAAAGTACGATCGCGCTCGTTTCTGAATTGCGTTCGCTCGGTTTCCCCG
>JALZBM010000275.1 GCA_030947385.1 Vulcanimicrobiota bacterium | reverse complement strand
AATCGAGGGTGCTAACGCTTGGAACCGTTGCTTCGGCGGCGCCGTCGCTGACGACGACGTTTATCACGGTGCCGCGATCCACAAGCGTGCCGTTTGCAATGTCTTGCTTGATAATCTGTCCGCGCGCCGCCGTGTCGTGCGGCTCGGTGTGGTCCACTTTCAATTTTAGACCGATCGCAGCGAGCGCCCGGGTGGCGCCTGCAACGTCGCTCGAAATCAAATTGGGAACGCCGGCCTGCTCTACGCCTTTGGAGACCAGGAGCGTAACGATCGAATTTTCGAGCACTTTGGATTTTGGCTTGGGATCCTGGCCGATGACTTGTCCCTTAGTCGCTTTGTCGAAATGCTCGCGGATGACGGTTTGAAATTTGTCCTCGGCTAATATGCGCATGGCGTCGTCGCGCGTGAGACCGATCACGTTGCGCAGTCCGATGGTCGGCAGTCCGCTGCTTACGATAAGCTCCACCGTCGAATTTTTTGCTATAGCGCCGCCGGCGGTCGGTCGTTGAGCGATAACGTGATTTGCACCGACGGTTTCACTCGTACGTAAAGTGATGTGCGCGGCGAGCCCCGCATTGACGATTCGCTGCTGGGCTTGTGCGTCGCTCATGCCGACATAGCTGCCGACCTTAACGGACGGCGCGATGATCGTGCTGATTCCACCCCGTCCGAAGAGCACGTACCCGGCAATCGTCGCGGCAATCAACGTGAAGACCACAAACAATATTCCGGTGCGCCGGGAACGCTCGCCGCGCGTTTCGTCGTCGGTAACGCTCGTATAGGGAAGCGAGCGGTCGGGGTTGCGCGAAGGCCGCGGCGGCGGTTGCGGAACGTCGAAGGCACCAAACATTGTCGTCGGCGCGTCGTTCATTTCCGGATAAGCAGCGTACGTCGGCCGCTCGCGTGCTTCGCGTAGAGCACTCGCGACGTCGCTTGCCGAAGCGAAACGGTTGGTGGGACTCTTTTGCAGCAGCCGGTTGACGATTGCCGCAAGCGCCGGACTCACGCCGAGGGCGCTCGTGTTGAGCGTCGGTACCGGCTCGCTGATGTGCTTGAGCGCAACGGTGACGGGCGACTCGCCGCTATAGGGCAGTTTGCCCGTGATCATTTGATACACTACGACCCCTAAACTGTAGAGGTCGGAGGTTTCATGCAGTTCGTGGCCTTGCGCTTGTTCCGGCGAGAGGTAGAAAACGCTGCCCATCACCATGCCCGGTTTGGTCATCGCCATCGTTTGCTGCGAAACGGCGCGCGCGATTCCGAAGTCGGAAAGCTTCACGACGTCGTCTTTGGTAATCAAGATATTGGCCGGTTTGATATCGCGATGCAATAAACCCGACCGGTGCGCGTACGCAAGTCCGTTGCAAATTTGTGTAGCGTAGTCGATTGCAACGGGCTCCGGGATTTTTCCGTCGCTGGAAATCAAATCGGCAAGCGTCGGGCCGTCGACGAGTTCCATTACGATGTAATAGGTGTCGCCTTCGCGTCCGACGTCGTAGGTGTTGACGATGTTGGGATGGGAAAGACGGGCCGCCGATTCCGCTTCTTGATAAAAGCGCCGCACGAAATCGTCATCCGCCGCATACTGGGCGCGCAACACTTTGATCGCAACCCGCCTGCGCAAAAGTGTATCGGTGCCGCAATACACGGTTGCCATTCCGCCTTCGCCCAGCTTGCTGTCCAACCGGTAACGGTTGTTGAAGGTCTGCTCGATCAAGTTTTTACTGCCTTTAGCGCAACGCGTAAAACATCACGGGCGACCGGCAAAGCGACGGCGGCGCCGTACCCGGCGTTCTCCACGACGATCGCAACGGCAACTCGCGGTGCCTGCGCGGGCGCGAAGCAAACAAACCACGAGTGCGCCGCCCCGGCGGGGTTGGTTGCCGTGCCGGTTTTGCCTGCGACCGTTATGCCGTCGAGCGCCGCGCCGGTTCCGGTTCCCGCTTTTACCACGTCGATCATCATCTTCTGCACGTTTTGGGCGGTCTCCGTCGAAACCGGCTGGGCCAGTTGGGCGGGCCCGAACGCGCTGACCGAAGCGCCCTTATGTATTTCGCGCACGATGAAGGGCCGCTGTTCGGTACCGTTATCGGCGATGGTGGAGGTAACGAGGGCCATCCGCAGCGGCGATACGAGCAGGCCCGCTTGTCCGAAGCCCATCTGCGCGAGAATGCCCGCAAAGACGTCCGCTTTCGCCGGGATCCGGTCCCGCTGCGCCGGCAATTGAAAATCCAGCGAGCTGCCCAGACCCCAGCGCTGCGCGTAGTCGTACCACCGGTCGAGACCGATTTGCAGCGCGATTTGCGCAAAATCGACGTTGCTGGATTTCGCGAACGCACCGCTTAGATCCAGCGTTCCCGTTGCTTCGCCTTCGTCATCGTGAACCGTATAGTTGCCGATCGTGAAAAAGCCCGGGTCGGAATACTGCGAATCCATGGTAACGACGCCGCTGTCTAGCGCCATCGCCGCGGTGACGATCTTGAACGTGGAACCCGGCGGATACAGTCCGTCCGTTGCGCGATTGATGAGCGGGCTGTGCGGGGCGACGGAAAGCGCGGAGAAAATCTTGTCGATGCCGTTGGGGTCGAACGCCGGGACGCTCGCCATCGCGAGCACGGCACCGGTCCGCGGGTCGAGCACGACGCCCGCGCCGCGCGCGTGTTCCGAGAGGCGCCCGTACAATTCGTTTTGGATCGCCACATTGATCGTGGTCACCACGTCGGCTCCGCGCGAGTCGGCAACCTTCCCCCGTAACGCCTGACCGATTTCACCGGCCTGCGCGAGGACGTCGCCCGTGGTATCCGGCGGCGTCAATGCAGAGTCGTATGCGTCTTCAATTCCCGACGTGCCGTAGCGCTGCGAAACGTATCCGACGGTTTGCGCGAGCGACGGCCCGAACGCGTACACCCGTTTTTTGCGGATCGTCTCGGCAAGAACCGTTCCGTCGCTCGCGAGGATGCGTCCGCGGTGCTGACCGAGCAACGCGTGACGCGGGTTATAGGGGCGCGCCGCAATCGAAGGACCCTTAATGGTCTGCATGTACAACTGCCGGGCGATCAAGATGACGAATAGGGCGCCGAAGAGCGTGGCGATCTGTCGAA
>JALZBM010000014.1:804-19370 GCA_030947385.1 Vulcanimicrobiota bacterium | reverse complement strand
TGCGCAGAACGCCTTCGAAGCAATCGACGCGAGCCGGCTCTATCGTTCCAAATCACTCGACTGTGCGACCAGCGCATCGAACAGTACGGCGTATGCGCGTTGCATACGCGGCCGGCCGGCAGCTCCCGACAGAATCGTGTGCGCGAGTGCCCTGTCGTCGTGATGGCCCCACCGGGCGACTGCAAGCAAAAGGTCCCAACTCCGGTGCGCATGCGAGATCGAGCGAATTGCACGCCCGAGCAGCTCGCGCGCCGCGCCAACGTCGCCTTGCGCGAGCCGTAACTCCGCGAACGCAGCGTTCACCGATCCGATGCGTTGGATCTCCTTGGAGCGCTCCGCAAATGCCAACGCATCTTCATCCGCACAGGCATCCAGCAAGGCGCGTTCGTTGAGCATCAGAGCCAACGGAATCCCGATCGCAGCTGCCTTGGTCTTGAAGGTGGCCGTCGTCACTCCAGCTTCAACCGCATCCCAAACCAGCGTTCGCGCCGTTTGCAGATCGCCCTTGAGCATTAGCGTACGCGCATGATTCAAAGACGAGTACGCAATCCGCCAAGTGAGACCGGTTCGGCGGGCTTCCGCGACGGCGACTTGATGACGCTGGGCAGCGAGGTCGAGTTCGCCTAAATCGACCGCGACCAGAGCGAAGTTATTTTCCATCTGCGCAATGAGTTCGCTACTACCGTTCGTGGCCGCTAAGGTAACCGCGAAGTTCATGTCGCGCAGCGCGAGATTCGCGTGCCCCAGCATCGCTTGGGTTTCGCCGCGAATTTCGTAGAACGCCGCTTGAGTCGCCGGAGCGTCGTGAGAACGGTGCCGCCCGACCAAACGTAAATGCGCGAGCGCCTGCGTGGGATTCCCCAGCGTGATCGAAAACCGCGCAATCGCAAGGGCGGCTTGTGCAAATAGAGGACGGTGTCCCGCGCGCTCGCTTTGCGCGGCGGCTTCCGACGCATTGCGTAAAGCCTCATCCGTCTTGGCATCCACCCAGGATTGATCGGCAAGGGCAATGAGCGCCTCTGAAACGCCGACGGAATCACCGAACGCAGCGCACTCGTCGCGGCAGCGTGCGAACCACTGCGCGGGTTCGTCGCCACAGCCGTCGATGTATAAAAGCGTACCGAGCCGCTTAAAAATAGCGGCGCGCCGCGGCCCTGCGGGATACTCCCAGCGCAACGCCGCGCTATAAAAACGGATAGCATCGCGATACGCATAGACGTCCCAGGCGCTCTGCGCGGCGGCTTCGTTCCATACGCGCGCCTTCTGTGCCTTTCGTGCGGCCGACCAGTGATAAGCCAGCTCGGCCGCGCGCGAATTCGCATCCTCGCGAAGCTCGAGTTCTTCGGCAATACGAACGTGGAGCGGTGCCGCGAGCGCAAGCACGAGTTGGTCGGCCAGCGCCTGACGGATCAAGGCATGGTGAAATCCGAAGCGTGGCGGTGCTCCGGGTATTTCGCGCACGAGTTCGCGTGAAACCGCGCGTTGCATGAGCGCAAGCACCCGGTCTTGTGTGCAATTTCCGATCGCGGCAAGGATTTCCACGTCGAACACTTCCCCGATGATTGCGGCATGAACGAGCAACTGCCGCTCGGCTTCAGTAAAGGGTGCGAGACGTTCGCTGAGCAACGCCTGCAATGAAAGCGGCATGTGATTCTGAAACGAAAGATCGCCATTCTCAATGGCGACGCGCGCCAATTCCTCGGCGAACAAAGGATTGCCCTCAGCCAGCACTTCGATCTGCGAGATCGTGGCGGGATCCAAATGGAGCTTACGTTTACGCAACGTCTCTTGCACCAAGTGTTTGATTTCATTACGGCCGAGAGCCGGCAGTGCGAGCACGTTACACCGGCTACGCGATGCGGCACTGCGAAGCGCCGAGAGCGGAGCGTTGTTGCCGACACCTTCGGTTCGCAGCGTTACCACCAGCATCACGCGCACTCCGCGCAAGTTTTGTAAAAGATAGCGCAACAGTTCCAGAGTCGCGTTGTCCGCCCACTGCGCATCTTCGACCGTTAGAAGCAGTGGGCTGCGAGACGCCTGATGGCGGACGACATCCGCAACCGCTTCGAAATACGCGGAACGCTCCTCTCCGAGGGAAGCGTGCTGCCGCAACCGCACGGGCGAGACGCTTGCTCGAGGGTCGAGAACCTCAAGAATTTCAACGACGGGCAAATAGGGCGCACGGACTTGTTCGGAACACGATCCGACGGCAACGAGCGCCTCCGAGGAAATGCTCCGTGCAAATTCGCGAACCAGCCGCGATTTTCCGATGCCCGCTTCGCCTTCGATGAGAAGCAAGCGCGCGTTCCCGTCGCATGCGGTGCCGAACTCGTTCTGCAGAACAGTCATCTCGTCGCGACGACCGACGAATTCATCGCTGTAGAGAGGCGTGGAAATTACCACCATCTGCCACGCACGTTTTACAGCGGGGGGCATTTACCCCTAGATACGCGTCGCTTGCCCTTCGATCGCTCGAACCTGACCGACGATCCTCCCGGCACGGTTTAAGACCGCTGGAAACGCGAACGCATCGAGTCCCGCGAGCTCCGCAGGCGAGATCGCACCCATTGTCTTCAAACAAGCCAACACCGCCGGAGCGCGCGCCCGTTCGTTCCCGTCTACCACCTTGGCTACGAGAGCGGCGCCGGTATCGCAGATTGCCACGGCGTGGACACCTTCAGCGCCCCCCTTGCAGACCAGCCTTCCATTTGCGGCCCGGATCAGAGCTGCGTCGAAGTCGTGCGTCCCAGACATGTAGTGCGGATAGGCGATCATAGCTGCGCGCACGCCGGCAAGCGCACGCGCCGCTTCCGCGTCGACGCCACGAAGCGTTGCCAGGCGAACGTACGAAAGCGCGGCGTTACGAAGCGACGTCGCATAGACCGGAATTCCGCAACCGTCGATCGCAAAAGTCAAATCTCCGGTTCTTTCACCGGAGAGCATCGCGCAAAATTGCAAAATGTATTGCTGGGCGGTATTTGTGATCTCCATATACGTGCCGGTATCGGCGCCCGTCAAGCGGCACAGGGCGAGAATGCCCGCGTGTTTTCCCGAACAATTATGAAAAATCGGTGCCGCGCCGATACCGGCGGCGACAAGCGCGCTACGTGAGGCAACATCGTAGGGCAAATCCGCTCCGCACTGCAACGCACTCTCCTTCATTCCGATTTTCCGCAAGATCGACCGAACCGCGTAAATGTGGAAGGTCTCACCGCAGTGCGAGGCGGCCATGACGGAAATTTCAGACTCTTCGAGTGCGAATGCTTCGCGAACCCCCGCCATGAGCGCCGCCGCCGCAATAAACGGCTTTGCCGAAGACCGCAGGAAAATAGCGGTATCCACCTCGCCCATCGAAAGCAGCGTGCGGCCATGCGAATCGCTGGCAAATGCGGCGACGGAGTGAACCGATTCCACCTGATCGCCGCGCAGAACTTCAACCATTGGTTCGCCCGCGATACGCTTGGCCATATGCTCGTTATGGTACGCGGCTGCGCCGGCCTGCGCTATCCTGGATTTCCGCCGGTGTACGGATTTAGGTGGACTACGGAACGTCGAAGCGCGACGTGAGTTCGTGAACGCGCGCGCGCAGCGTTTCGATTTTTGCGCGGTCCTCGATGTCTTGCAAGCCTTCCGTGATGATCTTTGCGACTTCGTGTGACTCTTGGGTTCCGAACCCGCGGCTCGTGATCGCCGGCGATCCGATGCGAATGCCGCTCGCGACCATCGGCTTTTGCAGGTCGTACGGAATTGCATTCTTATTGACGGTGATGCTAATTTCATCGAGGTACGCCTCGGCAGCCTTGCCGGTGATGTTTTTCACCGACAGATCCACCAACAGCAAATGCGTATCCGTGCCGCCGCCGACTAACCGGAAGCCCGCGCGCGTCAGCTCTTCGCCCATGGCTTTGGCGTTGTCGATTACTTGCTGCTGGTAGGTTTTGAAATCGGGGTGCAGCGCTTCGCGGAACGCGACCGCTTTGGCCGCGATCATGTGCATGAACGGGCCGCCTTGAATGCCCGGGAACACGCTCTTGTCCAGCGGTTGCGCCCACTTTTCCGTGCAGAGAACGAGGCCGCCGCGCGGTCCGCGCAGCGTCTTGTGCGTCGTCGAAGTGACGAAGTCCGCAAATGGAACCGGTGAGGGGTGCAGCCCCGTAGCGACAAGACCGGCGATATGCGCCATGTCGACCATAAACACCGCGCCGGCTTCGTCTGCAATTTCGCGGAACGGCGCATAGTCCATCGTTCGCGGGTACGCGCTCGCACCGGCGATAATCATCTTGGGTTTATGTTCGCGCGCGAGGGCACGAACTTGATCGTAGTCGATCAGTTCGGTATCTTTTTTGACCCCGTAAGCGACGGCATTGTAGAGCTTGCCGCTAAAGCTGACTTTCGTTCCGTGCGTGAGGTGGCCACCATGCGCGAGCGACATCCCGAGTACCGTATCGCCCGGTTGCAGCACCGCCATAAAGACCGCCATGTTTGCCTGCGCGCCGGCATGCACTTGAACGTTTGCGTGATCGGATTTGAAAATCGCTTTGAGCCGGTCGATGGCTAAACGTTCCGCAACGTCGACCCATTCGCAACCGCCGTAATAGCGTCTGCCGGGGTAGCCCTCCGCGTATTTGTTGGTCATGACGCTGCCCATCGCTTCGCGAACGGCGCGGCTGGCGTAATTCTCCGAGGCGATCAGTTCGAGATTCTCTTTTTGCCGGCGTTCCTCGCCCTGGATGGCCGCAAAAACTTCCGGATCGGCGGACGCAATCGTCGTTCGCTCGAGAATATCCATATGGGTCCTAACTCCTGTGTTCGCAGCGTGTCATTACGTTGGTAAAAGATCTTTGGGCGTTTGCGCGCCGGTGACTTTTCCGTTTTCGAGGGCCTTGAGGGTTTTGCGCTTCCAGTCTTCGGTAAATTCGAAAAGTTTGTCAACGCGTTCTGCGTGGCGTCCGCCGTCGAAAGGCGTGGTCAGAAATATTTCCACGAGTTGCTCGATCATTTCCCAGCCCGTTAAACGTTCCGAGAGCGCGAGTACGTTACAGTCGTTATGATGCCGCGCGAGTTGCGCAGAGTAGGGTTCGAAGACCGGAGCGCAGCGAATGCCGGGCACCTTGTTGGCCGCGATCGCGATGCCCAAACTCGATCCGCATACGACGATCCCGCGTTCGGCTTGTCCCGACGCGACCGCCTCGCCGACCGCGAATCCGTAATCCGGATAGTCGACTGGGGTATCGTTCCAGGTTCCAAAATCCGTAATCTCATGGCCCTGTGTTTTGAGTTGAGCGGCGATCCGGTTTTTGTATTCAAAGCCGGCATGGTCGGCGGCGACGGCGATTTTCAAAGCGAAGGGCTCTCCTGTGGACGGTCGAAACGATGGCGCCTAATGAAGCTGGCTTGCACGAGTTCCGCTTTCGATCTTCGCCTGAAGAGCGGCGACCTCACGCAGCTCGAGTGGCTCGACCTCTGCGCGCGCGAACTGGCTGCAGACGGTATTGTCTGTGACGCCCGGCATTTTCCTCGACGCGACAGTGACTACCTCGCCCAGGTGAAGAAGATGGCCGTCGATCTCGGCTTGTGCATCGCGGCCGTCAGCGACGAAGATTTTTTTGCCGGCGGCGAGGACGCGATGCGCGACGCCCTCGCGATCGCGGAGGCGCTCGCCGCACCGATCCTCACGGCGCCACTCGCCCTCGATACCGCCGTCAGTTGGTCGGAGGAATTGGAGCGCATCGGCACGGCCACGTCGCTTGCCAAAACGATGAACGTTACGCTTGCCGTACGCAACCGTCCGAAAACGTTCGCGGGCACTTCGCAAGATCTCAAACGCGTTTCCAAAGAAGCGGACAGCGCTTGGCTGCGGTACGCGCTCGAATATGCACGTTTTGATGCGGGCAGCGAACCCGCGCCGCTCCTGCCGAAAACGGTACTGCTCTGGCATACGCGCTCGGCAAACGAGATTGAAAGCGACGAATCCGCGCAGCACGCGCGCATGCTTGAAGACGCGCAATCTTTTCTGGGGTTTTTGGTTTTGGACGCGGCGGGCAGCGGCGACGTTGCAAGGATGCATGGGAGCGTACGCAGGTGGCGTACGATCCTAGCCGAGGACGTTCTCGCGAAATCCATCGGCGGCTGACCGCCGATTTGGCAAAATAAATCAACCGCACATAGCATTTCCGTACTCGATTTGAACCTGCTCTCGCAGGTGGGTGCGGCCCGGGCGCAAGAGTTGCAGGGTTTCCCTCGCAACCGCTGTCGTATCCGGAGCTTATGCTCCCTAGGTATTCTCGTTGGTCCAACACCTAGTACAGTGCGCGCTATGCGCAGTCGATGCTCTCAGGCTACCATCCGCGTCAAGCCTCCAAGGACGCCAGGAACAGCCCGCCGGTTTTGGCAAGCAAGCGTTTAGATGAAACACCACTTTCGAGCCCGGCTCCGCGGCTACGACCGCCCGGGGAGTGCGACGTATATCGCAGTTCCGCAGAAGATCATGGCCGCGTTCGCGCCGTTACACCGCGTTCCGGTCACGGCGGCAATCAACGGGGTGGAGTTCGAAACGTCGGTTACCGACGTGGGCGACGGCGCCGGTTTCGTCGTTCCTGCGAAGATGCGCGAGGCGGCCGGGGTGGCGAAGGGCGATCTCGTCGTTGTCGTTCTCGAGCACGACGAGGAAAGCCGAACCGTCGATATTCCGGCCGATTTGCAGAAGGCGATGAGCGCCGCCGACCTGATGCGCTTTAGAAAATTTATCTACAGCCGTCAAAAAGAATACGTTGAAGCAATCGATGCCGCTAAACGACCGCAGACGCGTCTGCGCCGGATTGAAAAAACGATACAGATAATCCGCACCAAACGCTAACCCTTGGCAACGCCGCGCCGGCGCGTGAATGGCGCGCATGCTCGTCCGTCACGGATCGCTCGATCTTCCCGGCCGCGCCGACCGGGCGTACGAAACGGCGAAGCACTATCTGTGCCGCGATGGCGCCGAACGAGCCATCTTCGGCAAGCTCGAACATCGCGCACCGGGCATTCATCTTCGCATCAACTCGCGTAATGACGACTCTTACGATTCAACAACGCGCACGATCCACTGGGACCCCTACAGCGCATTGCGCACGACGCGGGGCGGGCATCAGACGCCGGCCCTCGGGCTGGGGCACGAAGCCGACCATGCTACTGTCGGAAGCGCCCGGCTCATCGACGGTTGGAACCGTTCGAACCGGCGCTACGACGATGCCGAGGAACGGCGCGTCATTTGCGGCAGTGAAGCGCATGCCGCGCGAACGCTCGGAGAATCGGTACGGCACGATCACCAGGGACGGTGCTACCGCGTCGCCGGGCCGCTCGCGCGCTAAGGTTTTTTCAGAACGGCGTACGCTTGGAGCGCGCGTGCGCGAGCGGCGGCGTGATCCACGATCGGTGGCGGATAACCCGCAAGGGCAAGCGCGAATTTCCACGGCTCATGCATGGCTGCCGCGGGTGCATCTTTGAATTGTGGAAGCATGCTCGCGATGAAGGCACCGTTCGGGTCGAATCGTTTGGATTGCAGAATGGGATTGAAGATGCGAAAGTAGGGTACCGCGTCATTTCCGGTTGACGCCGACCACTGCCAGCCGCCATTGTTCGCCGCGAGATCCGCGTCTGCGAGATGCTGCTCGAAATAGCGTTCGCCGCGGCGCCAATCGACGAGCAAATGTTTGCTCAAAAAGGACGCTACGACCATCCGCAGGCGGTTATGCATCCATCCGTACGTATTGAGTTGATGCATTGCGGCATCGACGATCGGATAACCGGTGCGGCCGTTGCACCAGGCGCGGAAATCTTCCGGAGCGTCGCGCCAAGGAATGTCGCGAGCGGCTTCGATAAACGGGCCGCTCGCAACACGCGGAAATCCCATGAGAATCATCTGATAAAAGTCGCGCCAAATGAGTTCCGATATCCAAACCTGCGACCCCGCAACTTTGTGCGCCGCCTCAACGCACGTGCGGATGCCGATCGTTCCCGCGCGCAGATGCGGCGACAGTCCGGAGGTTGCCGCAAGCGCGGGAAAATCGCGGTCGTGGGCATAGGTTTTTATCGGTCCCGCTAAAAAGCGCCGCAGCGCAATTTGGGCCGACCGTTCGCTCACCGTCGGATACCGTGCAGAACTCGCGTAGCCGTACTCTTCGGGCAGCGGCGCGGGTAACGATTCGCCCAGAAGTTCGCGGTCCAAGAGTTTGTCCTTAATCGCCGCCGCCGAACGAATGGGTAGTTTGCGCGCCAGCGAAAACTGCTCGAGCCACCGGCGCTTATATGGCGTATACACGGTATACGGCTTTGCCGTCCCCCGAACAACTTCGTGCGCACCGAAATACACATGGTCCAAGCTCGTATTCACGGTTAAGCCTTGCGCCCTCAGGGTTTTTCCCACGCGTGCATCGCGTTCGATTGCGTACGGTTCGTAGTCTTCGTTAAAAAAGATTGCACCCGCGCGGATTAAACCGGCGAGGCGCGATAGCTCTTGGGCCGGATCGCCCTCGAGCAGCGCCAGATCGCTTCCGAGAATCCGGATGTCCGCCTGCAGCGCCTCGATCGCGCTAAAGAACGCCTGCACGAGCGGCGCGCCGAAGGTTTTATTTCCAAGCCGCTCGCGATCCAGAACGTACGCGATGACCACGTGACGGCTTCCAGCGGCGGCTGCTTCGATCGCGACGTTATCGTCGAGGCGCAGATCCCGCCGCAGCCAAACGATCGACCGGTCGAAAACGCCTATTTGAGCGTTGTTACGTAGACAGCGACGTCGTGCAAATCGCCGGGCGAGAGTTTCCAGCGCGGCATCACGGGATCGAGCTTCTTGCCTTCGTTATCGACACCGCCGGCAATTGCACGCTGCAACGTCGCAAGGGTGTAGGGGTGTTTTTGTTTGGTCACGAGTGCGTCGTGGCGCAAATCTGCGCTCACCGCTCCGCCCGGCAATTTGACTCCGCCGGAACCGTCGGCCTTGTGACAAGCTACACAACTGGGATACAACGGGGGCCTGGCGGCGGCAATGGCGTTTCCGGCGCTATCCTTGCCGGTTTGAAAGATGGATTCACCATTGGTTGCGGACGCGGGTGCGGTATGGGAAGCGCAGGCGCATAACGCAAGTAACATCGCGCCGGCGGCGGCCGTTCGTAAGGACACCTTCATGGCTGTTCACTCCTCCGGCATGCTCCGTACCCAGAAAACGCGAAGACGCCTGCATGCCGTCACTCACCGCAACATTGGAGCCGCTCGAACTGCCGCTCGTCCACCCATTCAAAATCACCCGCGGAGAAGAATCCGTCGCCCGCACCGCCGTCTTGCGGCTGAAGTGGGCCGGGCATGAGGGGCTCGGAGAGACGGCGCCGATCGCGCGCTATCACGAATCCGTTTCAACGGTCCTCGCCTGGTACGCCGAACATCCGGTCCGCGGCGCGACCCCCTATTTGATCGATGCGTTGCTCGCGGGCATTCCGCCAGCCGCCCGATGCGCGCTCGATATCGCCTTGCACGATCTCATCGGCAAAGATCTGGGGCGCCCCCTCTATCAATTGCTCGGACTCGACCCGTCCAAAACGACGCTGACCTCTTTTACCATCGGCATGTCGGACCCGCAAACGACGCTGCGCAAATTGCAAGAAATCGGGACCCATCCTATTTTGAAAGTGAAACTCGGCGCCGGAACGGCCGCCGAGGAGATCGAAACGATCGAACTCATCCGTTCCAAATACACGGGCACGATCCGCATCGACGCAAACGAGGGTTGGGACGCGCAGACCGCGGTAACGATTCTCAAAGAAATCGAACGCTTCGACATCGAGTTTTGCGAACAGCCCATTCCGGCGGGCGCGCCGGAACAGCTGCGTTTTATTCGCGAGCGCGTCAACATTCCGATCGTCACCGACGAGGACTCCAAAGATGCGGCCGACCTTCCCGCCTTATACGGTTGCGTCGACGGCATCAACGTCAAACTGGTAAAGTGCGGCGGGATTCGCGGCGCGCTCGAAATGATCCACACCGCGCGCGCGCTCAATGTAAAGATCATGCTCGGCTGCATGGTGGAAAGTGCCATCCTCGCAACGGCCGCCGCTACGCTTAGCCCGCTCGTCGATTGGGCCGATATTGACGGCCCGTTTCTTACTGCCAGCGATCCGTTCAGCGGCGTCTCGTATCGCGACGGCAAGCTCGTTCTGCCCGACGGGCCGGGGCTGGGAATAAGCGAAGCCGCAACGGTCGCATGAAGCGCCGTTATCTCATCCTCTCGCCCGGGGAGTTTGCGGAGGCAAAAACCGCGCATGGCGTCATCCGATACGGCACCGATGAAATAGCCGCCGTGATCGATCCCGACCACGATGGAAAGACGGTACGCGACGTGCTACCGCATCTTCGCAGCGCCGCACCTTTCGTTACCGATGTCGAGGGTGGGCTCGCGCACGCGCCGACCGCACTGTTAATCGGCGTCGCCCCGCAAGGCGGAGCGTTGCCTTCAACTTGGCGCGCGCAAATTTTGCTCGCGATCGAAGCCAAGCTGGAAATCGTCAGCGGCCTGCACGACATTCTCTCGGAAGATACCGAATTTTCTGCAGCAGCGCAAAGAAACAACGTCCGCATTTGGGATGTGCGCGTTGCGCCGCCGGTTCCGCTCTTTTCGGGCGCCGCGTACGATGTCAAACCGCCCATTCTGCTCACGGTCGGCAGCGACTGCGCGGTCGGCAAGATGACCGTGTCGCTCGAAATTGCGCGAGCCGCGCGCGAATGCGGTTCGACCGCCGTCTTCGTGCCGACCGGCCAGACCGGCATCATGATTGCCGGCTGGGGAATCTCGATCGACCGCGTGATTTGCGATTTCGCTCCGGGCGCTACGGAACAATTGGTGCTGCAAGCGTCGCGCGAGGACGCGGATTTGATCGTCGTCGAGGGACAGGGCGGTATCAATCACCCCGCTTATGCTCCGGTTACCATCGCACTTCTGTACGGTGCGGCCCCGGATGCGCTGCTGCTCGTTGCCGATCCCACGCGCGCGACGATCGGAGATTTTCGCACGCCGCGTTTGAGCTACCAAGAACTCATCGCCGCGTACGAATCGCTATGCGCGCTCGTAAAGCCGGCGTTTGTCGCCGGCATAGCCCTCAATACCCGCGCCATGACCGCGGCGGATGCGCAAGCCGAAATCGAACGCGCGCACGCCGCAACCGGGTTGCCGGTCGACGACGTGGTGCGCAACGGCCCGCACTCTTTATATAACGCAATCAAACCGCACATCGCCAAGCGCCGGCCTCTCGGCGCGGAGGTTCTGCCTTGAACGTAACCGCTCGAACTCTTGCAGCCATCGCTTGCATCGTCATGCTTGCCGCTTGCACGAAAACCGCAACGCAGAACGCCGGGCACAGCGGACGCAACGCGTGGACGATTCCGGGAACGCTGCGCATGGGGCTGCCCGACGAACCGGACAACCTCAATCCAATGTTCGCGCACACCGCGGAAACCGACGAAGTGGATCAGCTCATCTTCGCGCCGCTGTTCCGCTACGACGATAAAGGCGAATTCTATCCGGAGCTTGCGACGCAGTTTCCGACGAATAAGAACGGCGGCATCAGTGCGGACAACTTGACGATTACGGTCCACATGCGCAAAGGCGTTACATGGTCGGACGGCGCGCCGCTCACGGCCAAGGACTGGCTCTTCATGTACCACGCCGTTATGAACAATGCCAACAATACGAAATCTCGCTTCGGTTGGGAAAACGTGGCGTCGGTCACGTTACCCGATGACTACACGATCGTCATAAAACTCAAAACGCCTAACGCCGATTTTCTCGGCAACCTCGCAACGGGGGGCGCGGCATACCCGCCGCTACCGGAGCATCTGCTCGGAAAGTTGCCGGATATCAATCGCGCGCCGTTCAATAGCGCACCCATCTCCAGCGGACCGTTCGTCTTAAAGAAATGGAATCACGGCAGCTCGCTCGAGTTTGTTGCCAATCCCAAATACTGGCGGGGACCACCGCGACTCCAGCGCGTAACGATGAAAGTTTTGCCCAACAGCGACACGCAGCTCGCTCAGTTTCAGACGCATGAAATCGACGTTTTCCCGAGCGTGGGTGAAGATCAAGTCGAACGCGTCAAAGCCGTCGAAGGCGCCGTGGTGCAGCCCAAACTCGTTGCGAACTGGCGGCGGCTGCAATTCAACACCAGCCGCCCGCTGCTGCACGATGCCCGCGTGCGGCTGGCGATTGCCGAAGCGGTCGACTGGGATCAGATTCTCGGCACGATCTACCATAACGTCAACCTGCGCGCGCACACCGACGTGTATCCGTTGTCCTGGGCCGCACCGAACATCCCACTCTACAAGCACGATCCGCAAGACGCGCGCCGTTTGTTAGCGGCGGCGGGCTGGACCCCGGGCTCCGACGGAATCGCGCAAAAGAACGGCGAGCCGCTGCGCTTAACGCTCTCCGCAACCACCTCGGCCCGATCGAACGAGCAAACCGAAGTCCAGATCCAACAAGATTTGAAAGCGGTCGGCATCGCGATCGATCTCAAAAATTATCCCGCGTCCTTGATGTTCGCGCAAACGGGGCCGCTCTATTCGGGACGCTACGATATGGAATGGTCGATCGATACCAACGGCGCCGATCCCGATAACGAAGGCAACTGGAGCGGCAAATACATTCCGCCCAAAGGCGCAAATACCGCGTGGCTTAACGATCCGCAGATCAACCAGCTTTCGCACGCGGCCAACTTGACGTACGATCGCGCGCGCCGAAAGGCGCTCTATCAAAAAGAAGAGGAACGCATTCACGAACTCGTGCCCGCGGTTTTCGTTTATTGGGAGAATCAAAACAACGCTTGGAACAGCGACGTGAAGAACTATCGTCCCGCGCCGTTCATCGCGAATAACTGGAATTCGTGGCAATGGGAGATTTAGTCTGCCCATCACGATAGAGCGGAGCACCGCGGTTGCCGCAAAACTCTTCTGCGAACCGGCACGCGAGGGCGTTCTGAGTTGGAATACCCTTGCACCGGCCGGTGACCTGTTCGTGCGAATCCTGCGGGCGCGGCAACCTGACAGCGATTGGCTCGCGCACGCGCATTGGTCGCGCACGGGGCGGCACTCCTTTAGCGCCAAAGATCGCGACGTCGTCATCGAAACCGACGTCATTACGAGCGCACAGCCGTTCGACGGTATCGAGGTCCGCGCGGATAACGTGCGCTTCGATCTGCTCGCGCTGGCGACGCCGAGCCGCAACGCCGCTTCGATTTCACGAGGGGCGACCCCGGAACTCGACGTGCCCGCTTACTCGCAATATCACGGCGACGAGCGCGGCTGGTGCAGTGCTACGTCGCTTGCGATGATCGACGCGTATTACGGCCGCGACGGTGATGTTCCCGAGACGGCGCGTGCGGTTTTCGATTCTGCTTACAACGGAACCGGCAACTGGTCGTTCAACGTGGCGTATAGCGGGTCGCTCGGCCTCGCGGCCACCGTCGCGTACCTACGCAATCTCGATCATGCCGCGCAGTTTATCCGCGAAGGCATTCCGCTCGCGCTGAGCTACAGTTGGAAAGGCAACGAGCTGCCCGGCGCGCCCGTCGAGCATTCCGACGGGCATCTCGTCGTGCTGCGCGGGTTTACCGCCGCCGGCGACTGCATCGTCAACGATCCGGCGGCACCCGGCGTGCGGGTCGTGTATGAGCGCGAGGCGATCGAACGCATTTGGTTGCGCAACAAGGGCATCGCCTACGTCATCGCCGAGCCGGCGACCGATATCGAGAGGCTGATCAACACGTGAGCGAGCCCGGAACGTCTCAACCGGCGCAGCGCGTCATGACGGTCGACGACGTGCGTGCGGCGCCGTTGCACATCGTGCTCGTCGAACCGCAAATTCCACCCAATACGGGGAACGTCGCGCGTTTGTGCGCAGCGACCGGCAGCGCTTTGCATTTGGTCGAACCGCTCGGCTTTAGAATCGGCGACCGCGAACTCAAACGGGCGGGTTTAGACTATTGGAACTTGCTCGCCGTGATCGTGCATCCGTCGTTCGATGCGTTCATCGAATCGACGAAGTCGCTGCGCCGATGGTTCCTTTCGACCCGAGCCGGGCAACCGTACACGCGCGCCGACTTTCAAGCCGGCGACATGCTTGTATTCGGTAAGGAGACTGCCGGTTTGCCACAGGAGGTTTTGCGCGAGCATAGGCAGTTTGCGCTGCGCATTCCGATGCGCGAAGATTCGGTGCGCAGTTTGAATCTCTCCACGTCCGTCGGCATTGTGGCGTACGCCGCGCTGGCGCGAATGGGCTTTCCGAACCTCGTATGAGCATCGACTCGATCAACCGGCGCGTCGTGCGTTGCACGCGCTGCCCCGAGTTGCGCACCTATTGCGCACAAGTGGCTGTCGATAAAAAACGCGCGTATTTGGATTGGACCTATTGGGGAAAACCGGTGCCTTCCTTTGGGTCGCAGGATGCCCAAGTGATGATCGTCGGCCTCGCGCCCGGTGCGCACGGCTCCAATCGAACCGGGCGCATGTTCACCGGCGATGCATCGGGCGATTTTCTCTTTCCGGCATTGCACCGCGCGGGCTTTGCAAGCCGGCCGATGGCCGCCGGCCGGGACGACGGTATGCAACTGCACAACCTGCTTATCACGGCGGCGGCGCGCTGCGCACCGCCCGCAAATAAGCCGACCCCGCAAGAGTTGCGCAACTGCTTTCCCTATCTGGTCGAAGAGTTTGAAGCGCTCAAAGATTTGCGCGCGATCGTCGCGTTCGGAGCGATCGCGTTTAAGGCAACTTTTGATTTGCTGGCGGACCGTCGATACGAGATCGCGCCGTTGCGCCCGAAATTCGGGCACGGAACGGAAGTGCGCGCCGCAAAGGGCGCGCACTCGATCACCGTAATTTCATCGTTCCATCCGAGCCGTCAGAACACCAACACCGGCAAGCTCACGCAAGCGATGTTCGACGCCATTTTCAGCCGGACGAACGAACTGCTGACTGGGCCCTAGGGATGCGCTTGGCGGCGGATGGCCAGCGCCTCGCGCATCTTGACCGTCATCGCGGACCCTTGTGGAAATTGGATGTCGGCTTTGTAATTGTTGCCGATCAAAAATCCGCCGACTGCGCCGCCGATGCCGCCGCCCTTCCCAAGGAACAGTGTTTTGACGATGGCGCTTCCGACCAGCATGCCGCCGATGGTGAAGGCGGCCACGCGCGCGCCGTTTTTCATCTGCGTTTTGGGCTGAGCGCTTGAAACGTAAGCGCTCATCGGGCTCGTCGAACCGTCGGAGAGTTGAATCGTATCGAAGTTGATGTCGACTTCGGGTTTTGTGCCCGGGCCCGCACGCGTCACCTTAAGAACGTGACCCGTGACGAACGCGCCGGCAAGGCCCTGGTTATCGTAAGGATACGGCGGTTGAACGTGCGCCGTAAATTGGTCGCCGGCGTTTGCCGATTTGCTGTCGATCGTCTGATCGACCGTGACGTTCAGTTCGGTGCCTTGCGGTAACGTGAGCGTGTCTGCGTAGGCCGCGAGCGGAGCAACGATGCTCAGCAGTGCGGCGAGAAAGAGACCTGTCGTTTTGACCTTCATTAAAGTCCTCCGTTATGGTTGCAACGCAAGCCGGTTGCAAGGAAGTTCCGCTATTTGAAGCGCGTGATGCGTCCACAGGAATCGACCGCCTTGTCGGGGACCGATAGCTTGCTCGATGCTTTGCGAAAGCTCAAAATGCGCAGCGGCGGGGCGTTGACGAATGCCAGCCCGTAGCGCTTTTGCAACTGCACCAAAGCCGCGTGATCGGCTTCCGCGTTTTGCGAAGTGCGCACGATCGAGTACATTTGGACGGCGTTGTTATTTGCAAAGTAGATGCGGAAGACCACCGGTGACCTTCGCATCCCCGGGTACGCATCGCGCACGGTGTAATCGAGCACTTGGCAAGACCGCGCGGACCTTGCCGGCGCACCGAACGTCGGGGCGCTTGCCGCCAGAGCGGCAAAGCAGACCAACGCCGGCAGAATCAATCGGGCCATGGCATCACCATACAGGTCGAGTTCGCGTGCGCGTAGAGTTTTCCGTTGAGGCCTTCCAGGCGGCCGAACGACGTGACCACGCGTTTGCCACCGTGGACGATGTCGCCCGTGCAACGCAGGTCTCCCACGCCGGGCGTCAGCGGACGCACGAAATTGACGTGCAGGTCCAGCGTCGTGAAGATAATGCCTCTGGGCAAGAGCGAAAGCGTCGCCAAACCCAGCACGGAATCCAGCAGCGTGCTCGCAAACCCGCCGTGCACGATACCGATGGGATTGAAGTGGTACTCGGACACGCTGCCGCGCACGACGATCCGTCCACGCTCCACGGATTCGAAGCGCATGTCGACGAGGCAGGCAATCGGAGGAGCCGGCAGCGTTCCGTGTTGCATTGCGACCAAATACTCGAGCCCGCTCATCGTTCGCGCGGCGCGCAAACTGGGCGCGGGATCCTCCCAGCGAATCGTGTGCGTGCGCTCGTCCCTCACTTCGCCTTCGATTCTAGAGCCAAGTCGCGCAACAGGCGCGCGGGCACGGGCGTCGGTGCGTCCATCATTACGTCGCGCGCCATTTGATTTTTCGGAAAAGCGATAACGTCGCGAATGTTGGTTTCGCCGACCGCGAGCATCACGATGCGGTCGATACCGAGCGCCATCCCACCGTGCGGTGGCGCGCCGTAGTCGAGCGCGCGAATGAAGAAGCCGAAACGGTCCGCAACCTGCTCCTCGGACATACCGAGCAAAGCGAAGATTTTGCGCTGGAAGTCGGGTTTGTGAATGCGGATCGAGCCGCTCCCGAGTTCGAAACCATTTAATACCATATCGTAGTGCTGAGCGCGCATCTGCAGAGGATTGGAATCCAATAGATCCCACTGGTCGTCTCTGGGCGCCGTGAACGGGTGATGGGCGGGTGCGGGTGCGCCGTTTTCGTCGCGTTCGAAGAGCGGAAAGTCGGTGACCCACGCAAAGGCGTATTGGGCGGGGTCGCGCAGGCCGCAGCGATCCCCGATTTCGTTGCGCATGCGACCGGCAATCGAGAGCGTTTCGCCGGTGTCGCCGGCAAAGAGCAAGAGCGCATCGCCCACTTCCGCGTCCAGCGTTTTCTTAAGCGACTCCGTCCCCTCGGGCGCGAGGAATTTTGCGATCGGGCTCTTGATGCCGTCCGCACCCAGCGCGATATAGACCAGACCCTTGGCTCCAAACTGTTTGGCAAGTTCGGTTAGCGCATCAAAGTCGCGACGCGAAAGAGCCGCCCCGCCGGGATATCGCAGGCCCACGATCGTCTGCCCAGGCGCGTCTACCGCGTCGCGAAAAAGTTTGAACTCCGATTGCGCAAACGCGCTTTCGACCCTTTTGAGTTCCAGGCCGAAACGCAAGTCGGGCTTATCGCTCCCGAACCGTTCCATGACTTCGGCATGCTCGAACCGCGCAAACGGCGGAAGATCGATTCCGAGCGCCTCTTTCCACACATACTTCATGCACGATTCCATGAGTTCCAAAACGTCTTCTTGACTCGCGAACGACAGCTCGACGTCGATCTGCGTAAATTCGGGCTGACGGTCTGCGCGCAGATCTTCATCGCGCATGCAGCGCGCGATCTGCATGTAGCGTCCGAAACCCGAGATCATCAGAATTTGCTTGAGCAATTGCGGGGATTGCGGCAACGCGTAGAACGACCCGTGATGTAAGCGGCTGGGTACTAAGTAGTCGCGCGCGCCTTCCGGCGTCGACTTGATGAGCATCGGCGTTTCGATCTCGATGAACTCGCGCGCGTCGAAAAAGTCGCGCATCGCTTTGACGATTTTGTGACGTATGCGGATGTTGCGCTGGAGCCGCGGACGGCGCAAATCGAGATAGCGGTATTCCATGCGCAGGTTTTCATCGATCTCTTCATCGGAAGAAATCGGAAACGGCGGCACGAGCGCGCGACTGTGAACGAGCAAGTCCTCGACGGCAATTTCAACATCGCCCGTGCTCAGTTTTGGATTTTCCGTGCCGGCCGGACGGCGGCGCACGCTGCCGCGCACGCGGATGACGTCCTCATGGCGCAGCGTTTCGGCTTGCGCGAAAGATTCGTGCTGCGGATCGAACACGATCTGCGTAATGCCGTCGTGGTCGCGAATATCGACGAAGATCAGGCCGCCGTGATCGCGCCGGCGATTCACCCAGCCGCTCAGCTCGACGGCCGCTCCTTCGTCGCTCGCGCGAATCGCGCCGCAAGATCGTTTCATATGCTCGTTCACCGCTGCTCGTTTTCTCCCAGGGCCGACTTGATGCCGGAAACGTAATAATATTGCTGGATCAGATTGCGCGCAAACGGCGATCGTTCCGCGCGCCGGTCAAAATAGCCGAGCACCCACGGCATCTTCGTGAGCACCGAATGCATCCCGAGCGAAACGGGCGTCATGCCGAGGTTGGCCATCACCTTGAAATCCGGGTGTTTGCGATAGAAGCGCACGGTCGAACGGCCGGCCAGCTTCATCTTCTCGACTTGATCCTCGTGCGCCACGAACTGCCAGTGATAATTTACCGCTTGCGGTTCGT